>CAZNBW010000001.1:0-27856 GCA_964571585.1 uncultured Candidatus Saccharibacteria bacterium
ATGGCTGTTGAGAAATCAAAATACATTCATCATAATGATATAAAGATATTGGCTAATTTCAGAGAGCTGGTTTTTGGATTGGAAGATGGCATGGTTTCAACCTTAGGAGCTGTAACAGGAATAGCAGTAGGAATAAATAACAGCCGTTTTATTATTCTGTCCGGCATAGTTATAGTTATTGTTGAAGCAATATCAATGGCCATAGGTTCTTATCTGTCTACTAAGTCAATCAGAGAGTTGAATGATAGAAAGCTTAAAGAAGAGAAGAGCCAGATAGAAGAAGAGATTAATATGGAGAAGCAGGAGCTTTTTGATATTTATGTCAAAGACGGCTGGCCAAAGGATTTTGCCAAAGAAATGGTTCAAACAGCCTCAAAGGATAAAAAGCTGTTTTTCAAAGAAATGATCAGCAAAGAACTTAAGATTAATATTGACGAAACCAAGAATCCTGCCAGAGGAGCAGTCCTTATGCTGTTCTTTTACATTATAGGAGGAAGCTTGCCAGTTATTCCGTATTTCTTCCTTGAAGCTCCATCTTCTATTGTCTTGTCTATAGTCCTTACTCTTATTGGTTTATTTATCCTGGGAGTTATAACCTCCAGGTTTACTAATAGAAACTGGCTGAAGTCAGGCTCAGAAGTATTTCTTTTAGCAGGCTTAGCTGCTTTAATGGGGTATATAATAGGGTTTTCAGCTAAGGTCTTTTTAGGGATATGATTTTAAAGATTATAGTTTAAATATATGAAATGTCCTTTTTGCGAAATTGATAAAGACAAGACAAGGATAATCAAGCAAGGTAAGCACTGCTATGTTTGTTTTAGCAACCCCAGATTAATGCCCGCTCATCTGCTTGTTATTTCTAAGAGGCATGTTGAGAAAATATCAGAGCTTAATAAAGAAGAAAGAGAAGAGCTGATTGATCTTATTCTTGAGTATCAAGAGAAAATAGTGAATAATATAGCAGAGGGGTGCGACATTAAGCAGAACTACAGGCCTTTTCAGGGGCAAGACGGATTGAAGCTTGACCATCTGCACATTCATTTGCAGCCGAGAGAGTTTGAAGATAAATTGTATAAAAAGTCTCAGATATTTGAAAAAGATATTTTCAAGCCGTTAACCCGAGAAGAAATAGATAAAATAAGCAAGTTATTATGAGAATTATAAAAAAGAAAATTTGGCCTGAGTATTTTGATCTTGTGAAATCAGGCAAGAAGAAGTTTGAAGTAAGGTTAGCTGATTTTGATATTGAGAAAGGAGATATTCTCTTGCTGCAGGAATGGGATTCTGATACAAAAGAATATACAGGCAGAGAAATAGAAGTTAAACCTAATTATATCATTAAGTTTAGTCTAGATCAGTTTGGCCAGGGAGAAGAAATAAAGGAGAAAGGATTATATATAATTCAATTTGAATAAGTTTATGGAATGCAGGAAAGAGAACAATAAGACATGAGTAGGAAGCTGGGCAGAACTTTTTATACAAAACCTACTTTAGATGTATCAAAAGATCTTTTGGGCAAGTATATTGTTAGGAAAATAGGTAAAAAGGAATTAGTCGGCAAAATTATAGAAACAGAAGCATATATTGGGCCTCAAGATAAAGCCTCCCATGCATATAAATACAAAGCTACTTCTAGGAACAGAATAGAATATCTCACTGGAGGCCATATATACATATACTTAGTTTACGGAATGTATTGGCAGTTTAATATTGTTACCAGCCAAAAAGGAAAGCCAGAATGCGTTCTTATCAGAGCTTTGGACTTAGGCAAGCTAGCTGACGGGCCTGGCAAGCTGTGCCGTTATTTAAAGCTAGACAAGTCATTCTACGGAGAAGATTTGACTAAAAGCAAAAGAATTTGGTTGGAAGACAGAGGAGAGAAATTATCTAATATATTATCAACAGCAAGAATAGGAATAGACTATGCCGGCCCCTATTGGTCTCGTAGAAAATGGCGCTTTATTATAGATTGTTAAGTTTATCTAATCTTGTTATAATATAATAATATGAGAACAATAGCTTTAACCAAAACAAGAACAGAGATAAAGATAGCTGTCTTTGCTGTTTTTCTGGCAATATCCATTGCAGCCCCTTTTATAAAGCAGCAGTTTATTACAGGTCCTATTGTTAACGCTGTGTTGTTCATCAGTACAGCTGTTTTAGGAATAGGAGCCGGGGTCTTAATAGGGTTTTTACCAAGCATGATTTCAGGCTGGGCCGGGCTTTTGCCAATTCCTCTTTTGCCAATGATCCCCTATATCATTATGGGTAATGCTGTTTTAGTGTTAACTTTTGGCGTATTGAAGAAAAAGAACTTCTGGCTTGGAGTTTTTGCAGCCGGTGTTTTAAAGTTTATCTTCTTGTATTTGTCCAGCTCATTTATTATTAACTTTTTTATCAAAACTGCCTTGCCAAAGCCAATTATTGCAATGATGGCTTGGCCTCAGTTAATCACAGCTTTAATTGGAGGCATCATTGCTTATTTACTATTAAAAATTACAAAACATGAAAAGGAAAATATTTCTTAAACCAACTCATTATTTCTTTTTCTGCTTGATTTTGAGCTTTGCTTTGTATTCTATGGTCCCTTCGATGAATTGGATAAAATATCCCTGGAACCTTATAGGTCTTGTATTGGCAGCAGTAGGACTATACTTTATTATTGCCTCTTACATGCTTTTTAAAAAGCACAACACACCTGTATCTTTTGAAAAGTCAACACAGTTGATAACAGAAGGAGTTTTTAAATACAGCACAAATCCAATGTACTTTGGCGGGTTTACCTTTTTGCTTGGGATTTGTTTTCTTTTAGGCAACATTCTTTCTTTTGTCTCTCCTGCTGTATTTTTCTTGGTGATTAATTATATGTTTATTCCCTATGAGGAGGAAAAGGGGGAGCTGGAGTTTGGCAAAGGATATACAGAATACAAAGGGAAAACTAAAAAATGGATTTAATTGTGCTATAATAATTAAAGATATGAAAAAAACTAATTTTACGCTTTTTGTGATTTTCTTCATAGCCCTTGTTGCCTGGATAGGTGTTTTCACTTGGGACTATTATTTTGCAAACGAAGAAGAGCTGCCTCTGCCGCCTTCTCCAGTTGACAATAGAATCGGATTAGCTAATCCAGCTTCGGTTTTTTGCCAAGAGCAGGGAGGGCAGTTAGAGATAAGAGAAGAGGAGGCAGGTCAGGCGGGTTATTGCGTTTTTGAAGATGGCAGGATTTGTGAAGAATGGGCTTTGTTAAGGGATGGGGAGTGCATTGCTCCTGAAGAATAGATATAATGAGATTTAATTTTAAAATCTTTATCTTTTTTATTATTGCCCTGGTTTTTGCAGGAGCTGTTTTATTTTATATAGCAAAAGTGGAAAAAGAAGTAGATTCAATATCTTTTACTGATTTTGTTTTTTCTCAACAAAGCAATTCCTCTCTTTATTTAAAGCTTTTTGATGATGTAAAAGAAAGCTATATCTTAGACAAGAAAGATTTTCTAGAAGTTAATTTAGACAAAATGAAAATCAGGCTTTTTAAACTGGGCTCTTTAATAAAAGAAGTGCCTATTTTAGCTAAAGGAGACAGTCAGGGCTGGGGAGGCTCTGCTGTTGGAATGTACAGGATTGTTAGAGGGTATAAATTAAGCTATTCAAATATTGAGGATGTGTATATGCCTTATGCTTTGCATTATTACGGCAAATACTATATCCATGGAGAGCCTTACTACCCTTCAGGAGAAAGGCTTGTTTCTGAGTTTTCTGGAGGGTGCCTTAGGTTAAAAGACGAAGACGCTGAATCAATATTTCAGTTAAGCGACTTAAATATGCCTATTTTAGTTATAGATAAAGAAAAAGATTACGCAGAGTTTAAAGATGTCTCTCAAAAGCCGGACCTTTCTGCAGAGAGCTTTTTAGCAGCTGATCTGGGTTCTGGCTTTGTTTTTGCCCAAAAAAACTCTTCTGTGCCCCTTCCCATAGCTTCTTTAACTAAGTTGATGACAGCTATCACAATAGCAGAAAATGTTAATTTAAAAAGGTCTGTTTTAATAAGGCAGAAAATGCTTGATTTGGGCTACGGCACAACAGAGGGATTAGAGCCTGAAAAGAAATTCAGGGCAGTAGAGCTGTTTTACCCTCTTTTAATAGAGTCGTCTAATGATGCAGCCTTTGCCTTAACTTGGCTCTTGGGCCAGGAGAGAACTATTGATTTAATGAACGAGAAAGCAAGATCTATTTTAATGGAAAACACCAGGTTTGTTGAGCCTTCTGGTTTTGATCCGGCTAATGTTTCAACAGCCAAAGACCTTTTTTATTTAGCAAGATACATATTAAATAACCGTTATCCAATACTGGAGATAACAAAAGGGAACAAGGTTACCAGTTTTGGCCCGGTTGATTTTGATATTGAGAAACTCTGGAATAAAAACATCTTTATTCACGACCCAACTTTTATCGGAGGAAAAACAGGGTATATAAAAGAGTCAAAACAGACAGCTGTATTTTTGTTTAAGTTTGAACAGAGAAATGTTGCAATAATTCTTCTTGGTTCCAGTAATTTAAGACAGGATACCCAGAAACTTTATATATGGCTTCAAAAAAACTATTTTAACTGATATAATAAAGTAATAATAAACTAACCTTAATTTAATATGAATAAAGGAAGCTCAACCATTATCATAATAAGTATAGTTGTTGCTTTAATATTTCTTATTGCAGCATCTGTCGGAGGGTATTTTGTTTATAAATACTACTTCGCAGAAGAAGAAGAGAAAGAGGAAAAAGAAAAAGCCTCTCCAGAAAAACTTAACAGGGATGCAGAAGGATTTGTTGACTGCGGCAGAATGACAAGTTCTTTGGAAGATTTTGATGATCCGTTCTTTGGCATTGATTTTGACAAAGATGATGCTTTTGTCTGTATGGGCAAGAACCTCAGCAGTAATTGTTCTAAAGCCAAGAGCGTGATGGATATAGGCGGTATTGATTTAACATACAAATCAATAGGAACCAGTAGTTTTAACTGTGATATTAGGTTTGAAGTAGAAAATCCAGACAAAGGCCTTGTTTGGGCAGAGTGTCCATTGTCCAGCTTAATGTCTTTTGCAAGAGAGTATGCAGCCAGCACCAAAGAGTTTCAGCAGATTTTAGATAAAATGGAAGAAGGAGACGGAGACCGTGGAGCAAGCATATTTGCTTTAATGGCGATAACTTTAGAGTTTGACATTAATACTCTTGATCAGCTTGGCTGTACAAGAAGCGAGTAATATGGAAGAATTAAGAGTTTCAACAAGGAGGTTTAGGTTTCCAAGTCTAGCAGCAGGTCTTTTAGTTGTTGGAGTAATCTGGCTTTTGAATGATCTGAATATTATATCTATAAATATTCCTTGGATTCCAATTATTGTAATCATTATAGCTGTTGGGATGATATCTAATAGGTTTCTTTGGAAATGACCCAGTCAATTATTTTAGGCATTGTTCAGGGAATTGCTGAATGGCTGCCAATAAGTTCAGAAGGTATTCTGGTGCTTTTGGAAGTTAATATCTTTAAATCAAGCTTAAGTTTAGGTAGTTTAATAAACTATGCTTTGTTTTTACACTTAGGCACTTTTTTAGCAGCTTTGATTTATTTCAGGAAAGAGGTATGGAGTTTGTTAGGGGGCCTTTTAAAATACAAGAGCACAGAGAGGAGGAAAGTTTTAAACTTCTATATTATATCAACAATAATTACAGGCATTGTCGGTCTTTTTATCCTAAGACTTTTGAAATACTTTGAAATGGCAAGCGCTAAATGGATAATGCTTATAATCGGCTTAGCTCTTTTAGTTACAGCCCTCCTGCAATTTAAGAATAAAACAAAGGAGCATTACAGAGAAGAGAGTGATTTAAAAACAACAGATAGTGTTCTTTTGGGCGTTTTACAGGGTTTTTCTATTATTCCCGGGCTTTCCCGTTCTGGCTTAACTGTTGCAGGTTTGTTATTAAGAAAGTTTTCAGATAATACAGCTTTAAAGCTTAGCTTTATAATGAGTTTGCCCGTTGTTTTGGCAGGGAATATTGTTTTAAATCTAGATAAGTTTGTTTTATCTGCAGAAAACCTTTTAGGGCTTTTATTCTCTTTTGGTTTTGGTATTTTAACTATCCATATTTTGCTAAAGGTTTCTCAAAAGGTAAACTTTGCCTGGTTTGTTTTAATTTTTGGCTTGATTATAATTGCTTCTGCTTTTATTTAGAAAGTCCGAGCCTTGCCCGCGGAGCAGGCTTGTGCTCGGTTCAAGAGACCGAGCCGCATCAAAAACTGCCCAAATGGGCAGTTTTGTTTTAGGCAAAAGAATCGCTTGACAAATTAAAAAATTATATTAATATAAGTTAGACGATTGAAGATGTTCTTCAATTGATGCTCTTTGAAACTCTTAAATAGAATATACGTAAGATACGATTAATAAAGAAAGAAAGGAAGTCCTATGAAAAAGATTGTTGCAAATTCACATATGATTGTCAGTTCTTCAGAATTAGTGAAATACGACAGTCAAAAAATCAGTATTGCGGGTGCAGTTCATAAAATACGTCGGCTAGGAGGATTGCGTTTCGTCGTTATTCGTAACGGAAAGGCATTGATTCAATGTAAGATTGAGCCGGATAATGCTTCCGTTAAAGCCGAGTCGTACAGTGAGGGAAACTATATTTTGGTGACGGGTGTTTGTTATAAAGAAGAGAGAGCTCCTCATGGAGCAGAAATTGAGATTGAAAATATTGAGGTGCTCTCAAGGCCAGCTCAAGAGATGCCGTTTACTATTAATCGTCGTTTTCTGGATGTTAATCTTGATACGAATCTTGATTATCGACCAATAAGCTTGCGTCATCCTAAGCAACGGGCGATCTTTGCCATTCAGTCAGTAATTTGCCATTTGTTTAGAATGGCTTTGGTTCAAGTTGGGTTTACGGAGATTCATACTCCGAAGCTAGTTTTTGCCGGGGCTGAAGGTGGAGCTAATGTTTTTGGAATTGATTATTTTGGCAAGAATGTTTTCTTGGCTCAATCTCCTCAATTCTATAAGCAAATGATGGTAGGTGTATTTGGCAGAGTGTTTGAAGTGGGCCCGGTTTTCCGTGCCGAACCTCATGAAACAGCTCGCCATTTAAATGAGTATACTTCTATGGACCTTGAGATGGGACCGATTAAAAGCTTCGAAGAAATTATGGAGGTAGAAACATATTTTCTCAACTATATTTTTTCTAACCTTTTGAGTTTTTGTTCCGCAGAGTTGGATTTACTTGAAGTTTCCCTGCCATCGGTGGGAGATATCCCGGTTATTAGAATGTCCGAGGCGTTGGAAATAGTTAAACGTAAGCGTAAGATTGTTGACGAGACAGACCTTGACGCTAAGGGGGAACAAGCTGTTTCTAAGCATATTCTTGGACAAACAGGGAGTGAGTTTGTTTTTGTCACTCATTATCTAACTGCCAAACGGCCTATGTATGCGATGGAGGATCCATCTGACAACTCTATGACTTTAAGCTTTGATTTGTTATTTCGTGGATTAGAGATCACCACCGGTGGTCAGAGAATCCATGACTATCAGTCTCAAGTTGAGAAACTAAAGCGTTTCGGATACAATCCAAAAGAATTTGAATCGTATCTCCAAATTTATAAATACGGAATGCCTCCTCATGGCGGACTGGGATTAGGGCTTGAAAGGCTTACTATGCAGCTATTAAGGCTACAAAGTATAAAAGAAGCTTCTTTGTTCCCCAGGACAATGAGCAGAGTTATTCCTTAAGAGTAAAGAAAGCGCATTAAAACGGCTAGATATTAATATTGTCTAGCCGTATTTTCATTAAAGATTTGACATTTTTATTTACTTCTATTATTATAATATAGTAAATAGGTTTAAGTTCTTTTACATAAATTGAAAGGATCATCAAATGTTTGCTTTTAAAAATGAACGTTACAATCGGCAAGAACAGATGCCTGAGTGGGGGGCAGATAGACAAAAAATGTTACAAAATGCAAAAGTAGTTGTTATCGGCGCAGGAGGCGTAAAATCTACATTATTAATGTCTTTGGCTGCTTCAGGAATAGGCAGGTTAAGAATTATAGAGTTCGATAAGGTGGAGCTATCTAATCTTAATCGGCAAATTCTTTATAAAACCAAAGATGTCACAAGGCCAAAGGTGGAGGCATGTAGAGATATGCTATCTGGGATTAATCCAGAAATACATATTGAAGCAATAAATGAGAAAGTTGATAAACATAATATTTCCAATTTTTGCGACGAATTCGATTTCGTCGTAGAGGGCGGAGAATCTCCGGCAGGTAGGAATCTTGTTAATGAATATTGTTTGTCATCAGGAAAGCCATTTACACATGCTTCAGCGCAGTTTAGTTATGGCTACGTATTTAGCGTAGCACCAGCTTTAAAAACGGCTTGCTTCGCCTGCTTTTTTCCTACAGATCATACAAGGCAAGAACATACTGGTCCTGTGCCAGTAAATGTTTTAGCAACTTCTGTCGCCGGTTCATTAGGAGCCGCGGAGGTATTAAAGTGGTTTATGGGTTATCGTGATTCAATGTTTTTAAACAAGAGACTCTGTTTTAGTTCTCTTCTTTTAAGCGGAGAGTTTGCCTTGGAAACCCAAGAGCGTATTCCGGATTGTCCGGTTTGTTCACGCTATTACTAATTAGGGCGTTATTTCGCCCAAGAATATTTTTAAATAAGAAAGGAGGTGATCCAAATGTTGCAGACGTTCCTCTTGCGAGGACTCGCCGAAGGACTTGTAGGACGATCTTCCGCCAAAGCAAAAAATATTGGCGAAGTATTCGTTCAGTTTCCGGTCCTTCAAAGTGTGCGAGATAAGCTGAGGGTGCGCCATAACACCATCAGTGGCTTCTGCGCATGTGACGGGTAGTCGCGAGACAGCCCCTGAAAATCGTTTGGTTTTCAGGGGCACCTTTTTTAACAGAATATTCTTTTTATAAATATTTTACAAAATATATTCTGTCTATATATTCTTTATCTCTTTTATAATATCTTTTAATAGAACCCATTGTTTCAAATCCTAGCTTTTTCATAATTTCTATTCCAGTTTTTTGTGTATCTAAATGGAAATAGGTTAATATTTCTATATTATTTTCTTTTGCAATTTCTATAAGTTTTTTTACTAATTCTTCGGCTATGTCATCGTATTTGGGCAACACCCCAAAACGTATTTCAGCAACATGCCTTTCTATCCATCTTGGCAATCTTTCTACCTCTCCCTCTATGACAATCTTTCCTTCGTCATTAAGTCCGCAAAGCACAAAAATATCCTTTTTTTCTTCTTTAATTAATCTTTGCTTTATCCATTTTCTTTCGGCCTCTTCAGTTATTTTATTAACATCTCCTGGTCTTTCAACTCTTTCTGGATCTAAAGCGACTAATTCTTTAAAAAAGTTTAATAGCAACTCACTATCGCTAGTTTTTATTTTTCTTATGGTCATATTTTTATAGATTTATAGGAATTATATTGATTGAATAATTATATCAAAATTATCATTTTTCGCAAATCAAAACTTTAAATTTGACTAAGCAATTAAACCTTGCTATAATATAGCTAGTAGCTTTACAATTGAAAATTGAACGTAAGAACGGTAAAATAAGTTAAGATGAGTAAATCTCTGAAAAACAAGAAAGGAGGTGACTATATGAACGGTCACGTTATAAAAATCGTTGATGTTCTTGATTTTGTCGAAAGACCCAAAAAAGAAGCAGCCGATCCCAAAGAAGTGATCCGAACAAGTATTTTTGAAAAAAGAAGGTTTCCCTATCTGTATCTTTTCCCGGCCATGTGGATTGTTATTGCCTATGTTTTGGCGAAGAAAGCGTTTTGCAAACTTTTTTTCGGCTCTAAGCCTAAAATTAACTCCATCTTTTTTGATGGATTGGGACCTTGGAGTAAAAAAGTTAAGGATGGAGCAGCCTCCTGGAAGGCTTTAGATATTATTTATAACCATCCCTTTAAACGCACATACACGCTGGGAAATTTAGTAGACGAATTTTGGTGGTTTTCTCAAAACTGCCAGGCAGTAAGGAACCGCTTCAAGCTTGTTAAGCAGGAAGTAAAAAAGGCCATTCTGCATTTTGGTAAAGACAATGAAGAAGTAAGGCTGGTTTCTTTAGCTTGTGGTTCGGCTCAGGCAATTATAGAAACGGTATCTGAGCTAAAAGCTCAGGGGATAAATGCAAGGGTTTTGCTGATTGATATTGAACAAGAAGCGTTGGATTACGCCAAAGGTTTGGCTATAAAGAATAACATTGCAGGTCAGTTTGATTTTGTTAAGGCCAACGCCTATCAGACAGCGAAAATTCTTCGCAGATTTAAACCCCATATCGTGGAAATGCTTGGGCTTTTGGATTATCTTCCTAGAGAGAATGCCATTCGTCTTATTTTTACTATTCGTAGAAGCTTGGTTCCTGGGGGAATATTCCTCACTTGCAACATTCGCCAAAATTCAGAGCAGCATTTTGTCCGCTGGGTAATTGATTGGGACATGGTTTACCGTTCTCCTGCCAGTTTGGCAGAAGTCATTGAAAAATCAGGTTTTGATGCATATCGTATTGTTTACGAACCCCTTAAAATACACGGGGTAGTAATTGCAGAGAAATCTGAAGTAAAGAGCTATGTAAGAGCCTGAATGCGTGTTATAATAACACAATAAGCATTCAGGCTTCTTTTTTACAGTAATATGAACTTTTATGCTATTTCTGCATTGATTAATCTTGTGACAAGTTTAATCCTTGGGGGATTTGCTTTTATTAAAAATCCGAAAAAAGCCATTAATATTTCCTTCTTTCTGCTTACGATTTCAATATCTGTATGGTCTGTAGCTTATTTTATATGGCAGATTTCAGATAATTATGACGCAGCATTATTCTGGACCAGAATGCTTTCAGTAGGGTCTACTTTAATCCCGATTCTATATCTTCAGTGGATTCTTTTAGTATTAGGACTATTAAAAGATAGAAAAAGATTAATTATATTGATTTTCGGCTATCTATCGACAGCCGTTTTTTTATATTTTTCATTTTCGTCTTTGTTTATTAAAGACGTAGTTCCTGCTCTCAGTTTTCCATTTTGGCCAAACCCAGGGCCTCTTTATACTGTTTATTTATTGTTTTCTTATGTTGGTTTAATTGGTTACGGATTAATAGAGTTAATAGTAGCTTATTATAAGAGAAAAGGGATAATTCGTTATCAGATAAAATATATTATTTTAGCTACTATTATTAGTTTTGTCAGCGGGGCTACAAACTTTTTTCTATGGTATGATATTCCTATTCTTCCCATAGGCAATGTATTAGTTGCTCTTTATACTATTATTCTTTTTTATGCTATGGCCAAATACCGGTTAATGGATATCAGGGTTGTCATTCAGAAATTTATTATTTTTGCAGGAATGGCTGGGATAGTTTATGGCGCCTATTATTTGGTTTTAGGGCTTTACGGTAAATTCTTAGGCGGTTCTTATAACACAAAAGCTTATTTGCTCGGGCTGATTGTTGCCCCGTTATTTGTGGGTATTTTTACTTTATTAAGTAAATGGATTAAGCTTTTTGCCAATAAATACCTCTTTTTAAGTCTATACAATTATCAAGAGACTATAACCAATCTCGCAGAAGAGTTAAATGATAGCATAGATTTAGATAAAATAGTTAATTCTATTGTAGACACCATTAAAGAAACAATGAATTTGGACAGAGCCGGGGTTTTGTTAATAAGCAAAGAAAAAGGAAAGATTCACTACAAAATAGCCAAGGTTATTGGCTTTAATGAATCAAACGGGATTAGCTTGGTTCAAGATAGTTTTTTAACAAGACATTTAGAAAAAACTAAAAAGGCGTTAATTAGAGAAGAATTGCATATATTAGCTAAAGAATCTAGTGATCCTAAGGAAAAAAAGAGTTTTGGAAAATTAAGTCAAAATATGGAAAAAATAGAAGCTTCTTTATGTTTGCCATTAATATCCGGAGCAAAACTGATAGGCATTATAGTTCTGGGTCTGAAGATTTCAGGAGACGCTTATAGTAGAGAGGATTTAGAGTTATTGGAAATGCTTTCGAGACAAGCCTCTACTGCTATCGAAAATGCCAAGTTATATAAACAAGTTCAGGATTTTAGCAAAACGCTTCAGCAGAAAGTAGACGAGCAGACAAAAGAAATCAGGCAGCAAAAAGATAAAGTTGAGAAATCATACGAGGTAGAAAAACAAGCCCATGAAGAATTAAAGAAATTAAACGAAGCCAAAACTCAATTTTCTTTGGCTGCTCAGCATCATTTAAGAACCCCGTTAACTTCTATGAATGGTTATTTGGATTTGTTGCTTGGAGGAAGTTATGGAAAAATTCCCAAAAAGATAAAAGAAATACTTAATAAATTTAATAAATCAACAAGCAATGAAATTAAGATAGTAAACGAATTATTGGATATATCCCAGTTTCAAATGGGAAAAGACGTAGTTTTCATAAACGACGATGTTAAGTTAGAAGAAATAATAGAAGAAGCGGTTCAAGACGTAAATCTTGAAGCAAAAAATAAAGGTATATATATTAAAACAGATATTCCAAAGAGCTTGCCAATTATTAGGGCAGATCTTAAAAAACTGAAAATGGCTATATACAACATAATTGATAATGCGGTAAAATATACTAAAGAGGGAGGAGTTGATATAAAAGTTCAAGTTAACAACAATAAATTATTGATTACTGTAAAAGATACGGGAGCCGGTGTTCCCAAGGAGCATCAAAAAGATTTATTTAATAAATTATTTGAAAGAAGCAAGGAGGCTGAGAAGATGTTTGCCACAGGAAGAGGAATCGGCTTATGGATTACATATAGGATAATAGACGGCCATAAGGGAAAGATTTGGCTAGAATCTGAAGGAGAAGGAAAGGGTTCAACTTTTTTCATTGAATTGCCAACAATAAATTAATCAAAACAAAACTATGCCAAAGCTAATATATTTGATTGAAGACGATGCCGGAGTGATAGAGGTTTACAAAACAGGCCTGGAAATAATAGGCAAGTTTAAAGTTGAGGTTTTTGATACTTGTAAAGATATAAGAGAGAAAATAAAACAATTAGAAAACAAAAAAGCCCCAAAACCAGATCTTATTTTATTAGACCTTATTCTCCCGGAATGCAATGGCGTTGAAATACTGGAACAATTAAAAAAGACAAAAGAAACAAAAGATATTCTAGTATTTATTTTAACCAACTATACTTCAGATGAAATAAAGGAAAGAGGTATTAAAATGGGCACTAAAGATTATCTTACTAAAACCGAGTTTACACCCACTAAATTAGTAGAAATAGTTAAGAAGAAATTGAAGGATAAATAATTGCATTTTAGCATTTAATCAGAGAGACCGAGCGGCCTATCCTGATAGGGCGACCGAGCCGAGTTTGAGTCCAGCCCGCAGAGTACTTCAACAAGCTCAGCACAAGCTCACATCAGGGGGTTAATAGCCCTTTTTTATTTTATGGCATAATTGAATAATATGTTCAAAAGATCCGAGCAGGATTAAGTTTTCCACTTGTATAACTTCTTTATAAAAAGTAAAATATATAAATAACATGATCAATAAGAAAATTTCAACATCTTTAGCTTTAGTTATTGTTGTTATCTGCTCTATTGTTGCAGGCGGAATAGTAATCTGGCAAGTAAGTATTTAATCTTTTTTAAAAATGCCTAAAATTGGGACAATAGCTGTTTTTTTGTTTATTTTCCTTGACAGGATTGCTAAATGGTATATTTTGATTCACCCAAGCTTGTACTTGGGTGATTTTATTGAACTAAAACTTTTTAGGAATGAAAAGCTTTTCTTTCTTTCTTTTGGAGAATATACTAATTTAATAGTTTCTTTAATTAGTATTTTAATATTAGCATTGCTTCTCGTCTGGGTTTTTAGAGCAATGAGAAAAAAGAATCTTTTTTTAACTTTTTCTTTGTTTTTAATCATATTTGGAGGATTAAGCAATCTTTTTGACAGGATCTATTATGGCTTTGTCGTTGATTTTATCTGGTTTAAAATTCTTCCAATATCTGTTTTTAATATAGCAGATATAATGATAACTTTTGGAATAATATGCCTTATATTCAGTTTGAGAAAATACAAATAGGGCCAATAATTGTTTATGTCTGGGGTATATTCTTAGTTCTGGGAATATTGTTTGTCCTATTCTATTCTTTAAGAAAATCAAAAAGCTCGGGAATTGATTCCAACCTGATTATTGATGCTTTTTTCTGGCTTTTGATAGGAATGGTTATGGGGGCGAGACTAGGACATGTTTTAGAGTATTTGAACTATTATTTGTCAGATCCCGTTGGGACATTAAAGATTTGGCAGGGAGGATTAATCTTTCATGGAGGTCTAATTGGCCTTTTGCTGGCTGGCATTATTTTTGCTAAAGTTAGAAGAATAAGCTTAGAAACTTTTTTTAAAACAGCAGATATTATTGCCTTATCAGCTCCTTTGGGTATTGCCATAGGCAGAATCGGCTGTTCTTTGATTAATGACCATATAGGAAAAGAAACCTTTCTGTCTTGGGCTATTGCTTGGCCAGATGGAGTTATGCGTCATCCAGTAGCTGAATACCTGATCTTAGGCAATATCTTAATCTTTCTTATTCTTAGATTTTGTAATAAGCCGGGCTTATTACAAAAACCGGGGAGGGTGTTTTTTGCCTTTTTATTCTTATATTCTGTTATGAGATTCTTCCTGGATTTTACCCGTTCGGGAGACTCTTTATACTTTTCTTTATCCACAGCTCAATGGTTATCTTTAGCTGTTATTTTGGGTATAATAATAGAAAAGCTTATTAAAAGGTCGTTTTATCAATTGAAGAAAAAAAACAATGAAAAAATATAAGTTTGTAATCTTAGTATTACTACTAATTTTAGTTTTAATTGGGGCAGGCTGTTCTAAGTCCCCAAAGTCTTTTTATAAGAAAGTTTGTAAAACTGCAGTGCCTTTTCAAGAAAAGCTGGATGACTTCTACGGTTCTGGCGGTTCTGACTTTGGTTATTACGATGATGTAGATGAGTGTATTGAAGAATGTTTGGAAAAAGAACAAGAGTTGTATGAAGAGTGTCTTTATCAGGAATGCTTGAAAGAAGAAGATGAGGATAAATGTGATGATGCTAAAAAGGATAAAGGGTATAAAGGCTTGGAAAAGCTGGCTGATCCAGAAGATTGCCAGGAAACAATAGACAAGATAAGAGAGTTTACGGCCGAGGTATATACTAGAGAGGGCTGCGAAGACATGTATGGAGTAAAATGTGTATCTTACAAGCCTAGCGTAGAGTCAAAAAAATACCTTAGTTCTAGAGAAATATCAGAAATGGAAGATCAGTATGATGATTGTATGAAAGATATAGAGGAACTTTGCGGAGATTTGCCAGAGAAGTTCTAAATAAAATAAATATGAAAAAATATATCTTAATTATAGCGATTATAGTTTTAGTTGTTGTTGCTGTTGTTTTGGCTTTGGTTTACTATTCAAGAACTGAACCAGAAAGTTCTTCTAATAATAAAGAGGAAGAAGAGATTATAGAAACTATTCTTTATGCAGATGAAGAATGGGGGTTTGAGTTTAATTATCCAGCTGATTGGGAAACTAAGTCCCTTTTTCAAAGAGAAGGAATGGCTACTTTTGGCATAGATGCTCCAATAGAAGATAAATCAGGAGGTCCGGCAGCCAGCTTTATTATAGTGGCTTTCAGGCCGGGGGGAAATATTGTTTTCAATGTTGAAATGGAAAGATCAATAAAAGATCTTGAAGAAACGGGCGCTTTAATTTCTCAATCCCAAAGGACAATTGCTGGATTTAGCGCTATAGAATTAGTATATACAGACAATCCGGAAAACCCTACAACCAAACAACTTCACTACTTTATTGATAAGGGAGATATATGGTATCAGATTATTTATACTGCAAAGCAGGAGAAATTCAATGATTATCTAGCAAGAGCAGAGAAAATGATAGAAAGCTTTAAAATAGCAAAATAAATGGCAAAATTCTGTTCAAAATGCGGCACCAGGCTAAAGGCAGGAGCTAAGTTCTGTTCTAGCTGTGGCAATACCCCAATAAATAATGAAACGAAAGCTTCAGAGAATATAATAGGGTATTGGGACGCAAAAGAGCACGATAATTCAGACGACTATAGCAAAAGGATAAAAGGAAGTCTGGCCCTAAGTAAAGATGAAATAGTTTTTTTCAGGTATGCTGCCATTTCAGGAAATCCCAAGAAATGGAGAACAATCCCTTTAAACGGCATAAAGTCTATTACTAGAATACCGATTTTTAGCTTAATCATGATAAAGTATAACAGAAAACCTGGGAAAACAGGATTCTTTTCTAAAGTATTTAATGGAAGAAATATTTCTTACAAAATAAGTAATTGGCAGTCATTTATTGAAAACATTAAAAGGTTGAATCCTAATATAAAAATAAAAACATAAAATATATGAGAAAAATAATTATTCCTTTAGTGTTAATTTCTCTAATTTTAATTGGAGCTTCTTGCGGTAAAGAGGACTCTTCTAAGAAAAGTGAGTTTGCTGATCCTTTTGAAGGCAGCAAGAAAGAAGTTAAAATCACTGATAACACTGCCAGAGAAGACTGTCCTAAGGTTTCGGGCGATGGCCAGACAATTGTTTATTTCAAAGACACAGATGATGATAATTATCCTGATTCTATAGGGGTAGCAGACCCTAAAGGAGAAAAAAAGATAATTAAGATACAAGGAGAATTATTGCCGGAAAGATCTGGTTTTAATCTAGATTCTTTAGATATTAGCAAAAATGGCAAAAAGGTTGCTTTTGTGGGCACTCCTTTTGTTGAAAACTGGTGGTCAGTAAATCCAATGTTTTCGTATCCCTATGTTTTGGATTTAGACACAGAGAGTTTGGCTAAAATAGATCCTCAAGAACTGCCAGAAAAGGTTTATCCTGACGAGTATGACGCAGAAAGGGCAGATGCAGTGAGAGTGGCTTTGAGTGATGACGGAAGCATGATTGCTTTTACCGTAGATGTTTGGGGCGTTGATTTTGGCGAAATTCACGATGTTACAGATGATAATATGCTTTTGATAGCCCCTTCTAATGGAAGTTCTGAGCCAACAGTATTAATGAAGGGGATTATCGCTGCTCACGTTGATATGGATTCAGAGGGCAGAGTATTCTATTGTAAGACAGATAATAAAGATTATAAGAAGTTTGAATTATCTGTAATTAATTCTGATGGTTCTGGAAATAAAGAATTAGGTATTAACATAACCTATTCTGGTTTTTGGGGTTTAGTTGTAAGCGACAACGGCAGAGTAGCCTCACTAGATAGGGATAACAAAGTTATGTTTGTCTCAGATCATAACGGCAATATTATATCCCAGACAGAAGATTATTACGGTCCAGCGGCTATTACCGGAGACGGAACTAAGGTTTTAGTATACCAAAGCAGTACTAAGGTGCCAGAAGAAGAGAGAGGTCTTGTTTATTACAATGTTAACGACAATTTTTCTGCAGAGCAGGTTACAGAATACAGAAAATATAAAATAAGCTCTCCCTTTTTTGATGTTTCAGATTCTGGAGGGGTGATAGTTTTTCAAAGCTGGGACGAAGATACTGACAGGGATTATGAGATATCATCAATTTATTGGAAGAGATAATTTATGAGTAAATTTTGTTCAAAATGCGGAGGTACTTTAGAAGAGGGAATTAAGTTTTGTCCTATCTGCGGTTTGCCTGTCGACAGGACAGATTATCAGTCGGAACCGGTTCAACCAGTAGCACCGCCACCGTCTCTGTCATCGCCTCCGCCTCCGCCTCCGCCTCCGCCTCCTAGAAGGTCTGGCTGTGGCGTAGGATGTCTTGTCGGCTGTTTGGTCGTTGTTGTTGGTTTATTGATAATTATTGCTGTTTTGGGCGGACTTTTCTATTATTTCTTTTTGAGGGATAAAGAACCCGGCAGTTATTTTGAAATAGATAAAGCCAGCAGGGAAGCAACAGTTGTAGAATGTACTTCAGCTATTTGTTTGGAGAATAATTTAAAAACCTGTTCTCCAGCCGAAGGAGAAACTGATATAGGCGATTTTGGTAAAGCTGAGATTAAAATTTTGGGCAAGAGCGAAGATTCTTCTAGTTCTTGTGTTGTTTATGCTAAAATAACTGAAATAAAGGAAATGCCAGAAGGGATGGAGTCTGTTCCGGATTTTATTCTTGAAAGCATGATGAATAACTTTTCCCTAGAGTGTCTCGTGCCTCAAACAGAATATGCGCAGGGGATAGAGGCTGTGGGAGAATATATATCAGACAACATGGTAGATGCTTGCAAGGGTCCTTTGCTTGATTTTGCTGATAAATTTGGCATTGAAATTTAGAAAGGTCGTTATCTAAAATAATAATAATCTAATATGAGTAATATTTCTTCAAATATCTCAAACTTTTTAGCTAAAAGTAGTTACGGCTATAATTATAGTTCAGGAGCAGGAGGAGCTTTTTTAGCTTTTCTCTTCTGGTTCTTGATGGCGATAGGCTTTTACGTTTATGGCTCTATTGTCTTGATGAAAATAGCCAAGAAAACAAATACTCCTAATTCCTGGATGGCCTGGGTTCCTGTTCTCAATCTTTATTTGCTATGTCAGATAGCAGGGAAATCAATAATTTGGTTTGTAATGTTTTTCCTTCCTTTTATAAATATTGTGGCCATGGTAGTTCTTTGGTCAGCAATAGCTGAGAAAAAAGGTAGGCCTGCCTGGTGGGGAGTATTAATGCTTGTTCCTGTTGTTAATGTTGTAATACCAGGAATCCTAGCTTTTTCTGGTCCGTCTGCTGTCAAGCAAGCAAAACCTGCTGAGAAAAAGAAGCCAAAAGCTTTCTCTATGGGTTCTTCTAAATCAGTTTGTCCTAAATGCGGAGCTTCTATTTCTGATTCTGACAAGTTCTGTCCTGACTGCGGAGATAAAGTAGTTAAAAAACAAAGTAATTTCTGCCCTGAGTGCGGGGCTAAGACAAAAAGTTCTGACAAGTTCTGTCCTGAGTGCGGGGCTAAGATATGAAGAGAATAAATACAACCCTCGTTATAATCTCAAGCATTATTGTCTTTGTGGTGTTTTTAACTTCTGTTGCGGGTATCATTTATTATACTCAGTTCAAAGGTGAAAAAACCAGAAAGGAGCTTACGGTTGATTTCTCAAGAGAAGATAGAGAAACACAAAGCAGGATTAAAGAGCTGGAAGACAAGCTTAAAGACGTTGAAAACAAGCAGAAAGACTCCTCTTTAGATGACTATATTGTTCCTCCTTTAAGCCAAGAGCAGATTTCTGCTGTAGTTGAGCTTTGGTGTCCAGATGATGATTATGATAATAACGGGTTTTTAAGCATGGGTTCTGGCACCATTGTTTCAGAGCAAGGCATAATATTTACTAACCGTCATGTTGTTTCTAATGAAGACTGGAGCGTTATAGAGTCTTCGCCGACCTGTTATGTGGGAATTACAGAGGATATTTCTCAGCCTTCTACGTTTATGTATATAGCAGACCTTATATCCTATTCTCCCCAGACAGATGATTTCTTTGATTTTGATGTAGCTGTTTTGTATATTTATGATGTTTGCCAAGATTGTCCGGGAGCCCCTAGATTTTTGCCAGACAGATTTCCTTTTCTTGAACTTGGTTATTCTTCTAATATGGGTCCAGGGGATTATGTTGCTATTGTAGGTTATCCTGAGATAGGAGCTGGGACGTGGAACTTTACAGACGGTATAATTTCCGGTCGGGTAGGTAGCTTTGTTATTAAAACAGATGCTAAGATTGACGCTGGCAACTCAGGGGGAGCTGCTCTAAACTCTAAGAATCAGCTGATAGGTATACCAACATGGACTATTACGGGCCAGGCAGAGAGTATTGGCTATGTTATTGAAATAGACGATGTTTATGATTGGTTTGAACGAGAAGTTATGCCTCATCTCTCAGAGTAGCAAAAGAACTCGCCAACAGGCGGGTTTTTTGTTAGAATGAAATTGATGAAATACATGGATCTTAAGGAAATATTAGATATTATTGCAAAGGCTGGTAAAAATAAGGAGACTTTAGAGATTTATTATCCTAAAACAGAGAATAATCCTGCTGGCTGGAGGGAAGTAGAACCTTATAGTATAGCTACTGATATTGGTCAGGAAGGGGAGCATTTGGTATTTGGCAAAGAAGTTGTAAGGCCTGGCCATATCTTTAACGCTTTTACGGTAGGATCTGGAGATGACCACTGTGATTCTTTTATCCTGGGAAAGATAAAAAAGGCCAGGCTAACAGGTAAAAGATTTAGACCTAAATGGCCAGTTGAATTTTAATATGGCAAGGGTTAGCAAGGTAAAAGTTAATAATAATTTGAGAAAAGCTATTCTACAAGCTGTTAATGAAACAGGCGGTTTTAATATTAAAAAAGGAGAAGTAGTTTTATTAAAGCCTAATTTTAATACTCAAGACCCCTTTCCTGCTTCTACTGATTTGGAGTTTTTAAAAACAGTGGTAGAATTAGTATATGAACAAGAACCCAAAGGGGTTATTATTGGAGATTCTTCCACTTTAAGCCTGAACACTAGAAGGGTAATGGAAGAAATTGGGGTTTTAGACTTAATGAAGAAAATGCCTATTCCTCCCAGGGTCTATAATTTTGATGAAAGAGAATGGGTTGAAAAGAAGATACCGGGAGCAGAGTATTTAAAAAGAGTTAAGGTTCCCAAGTTCTTAGACAGGGCAGACAAGTTAATACTGCTTCCTTGCTTGAAAACCCACTCATTAGCCCAGTTTACCGGGAGCTTGAAGTTGTCAGTTGGTTTTATGAAGCCTTATCAGAGAACCCCTTTTCATTTATGGCATATTCAAGAGAAAATAGCAGAACTGAATAAAATTATTAATCCTGATTTAGTTATTATGGATGCTAGGAAGTGCTTTATTAATAAAGGACCTGCCCACGGCAAGATTGCAGAACCTGATTTAATATTATGCTCAAAAGACAGAGTTGCCATTGATATTGAGGGTGTTAGAATTATACAGAGCTATAAAGGAAATTCGTTGAAAAAAATAAATGCCCAGGATATTCCCCAGATTAAAAAAGCTTTAGAGCTTAAGATCGGAGAATTTCCTGATTAATAATATGTTAAGCAAAAAAGATATTATACCAATCATTATAATCTTAATAGCTTTGGCTGTAGGAATATATTTTTATCCCAGTTTGCCTGCAAGGGTTCCTAGCCATTGGAATGCTCAGGGAGAAGTTGATTCTTGGAGTTCTAGGGGATTTGGCGTGTTCTTTATGCCTTTTTTGGCTTTGGCTATTTATCTTTTAATGACTTTTATTCCAAGAATAGATCCTTTAAAAAAGAATTATGAAAAGTTTGCCAAGGTTTACTTCTTATTCAAGGTTTTACTTTCTTTGTTCTTTGTTGTTTTATATTTTTTCATGCTGGCTGCAGCTTCTGGAGTGGAGATAAACATTAGTTATTTTATGCTTCCTGCCTTTTCAATTCTTTTCATAATAATGGGTGTTATGATTCCTAAGTTAAAGAGAAACTGGTTTATAGGCATAAGAACCCCTTGGACAATTCATTCAGATGAGGTTTGGTCAGACACTCATAAGTTCTCTGGCAAGCTATTCATTGCAACTGGAATCATCTCTCTTTTAGGATTGTTTGTTCCTTTATATTCTTTTGCCGTTTTTATGACAGTAGTTCTTGCTGCAGCCGCCACTTCAATAGTTTATTCATATTTTTCTTTTAAAAAGCAAGGAGGTTTT
Source organism: uncultured Candidatus Saccharibacteria bacterium (assembly GCA_964571585.1). GTDB lineage: Bacteria > Patescibacteriota > Minisyncoccia > Minisyncoccales > GWA2-38-27 > CAZNBW01. The sequence continues at coordinate 21,820 of CAZNBW010000001.1, forward strand.
AAGTGATGAGAAGTGATTTTTCTAGAGTTTACTCTGTTTCTAAGTTAGAGCTTTTTGAAAAATGTAAAAAGCAGTATTATTTTAATTATTTAGATCCTGAAATAGCTCCAATCAAAAAGCAGTTTTTAAAACCAAGAGATTACAAAACAAAAGGTTCTGCAGTGCATGGAGCAATAACATTGTATTATCATCTACCCAAAAAACAGAGAAATCTTAAAAACCTTAAGAAATGTTTGGAAGACTCCTGGTTTTCTGAAAAAGATATATACAAGAGGCCTCCATTGGGAGAGTTAGGGGGATTTAGAGATATTCATCATGAAAGGGATTCTTACAAAGAATGCTTGAAAATGCTTAATAACTTTTTAGAAATAGAAAAAAACCCTAATTTATTCTACGTTCCTACGAAGAATATTAGAGAATCATTTTGTGACTACGAGGAGATGATAAAACCGCTTACTAAACAAGTTTTTGTTTCTGGCAAGTTTGACAGGATAGACGAGTTAGATAACGGAAACTTAATGGTAGTTGACTTTAAGACCGGTAAAGGGAGCAACGGGTTCTTCCAGCTGGAGTTTTACAAGATGCTGGCTGAGCTTAACTTTAACAAAAGAGTTGATAGGGCGAGCTATTACAATTTAAAAAACAAAAAGATAAAAAGCTTTGACGTTTCCAAGGTTAATACCAAAGATATTAAAGACAAGATATTAGACAGGGTGAATAAGATTAAAAAAGAAAAGCACTTTAAACCTAATCCAAGCAGATTGTGCAGCCACTGCGATTTTAAAGAAATCTGCCCACAATTCAAATGAAATACATTATAGGTTTAGGGGGATCAATAATATGCCCCGATAAAATAAATACAGCTTATCTTAGACGTTTTTCTCGGTTTATTAAAAAACAGGTTAAGCTGCGAAACAAGTTTATAATTATAACCGGAGGGGGGATAACTGCCAGGAATTATCAAAAATCAGCTCTCAAGCTTAACGTTTCTTCTGCTGACAGGGACTGGATTGGAATCAGGGCCAGCCAGCTTAATGCAGAGCTTCTTAAAGGATTGCTTAAGAGCAAATCTGTTTCAATATGGGCCGGTCAGATTCCTGGCAGGTCAACTGACTGGGTAGCAGTTAAAGCGGCAGTTGACTTAAACATTAAAGAAGTTCTTTTATTGGGTAAACCGGATTATGTCTATACTTCAGACTTTGAAAAGGATAAAACAGCTAAGCCTATTGAAAGCATGACTTTTAAAGAGTATTTTAAAATTATTCCTTCAAAATGGCAGCCAGGTCTTTCTGTGCCGATTGATCCTGTTGCTGCTCGTTTGGCCCAAAAGGAGGGGATAAAAATAATAGTGGCTGAAGCTGATAATTTGAATAATCTAAAAAAGATATTAGAAAATAAAGAATTCAAAGGGACAACAATATGGCAGTAAATGTTATAAAATACAACGGAGAAAGAGAGCCCTTTTCTGAAGAAAAAGCATACAACTCAGCTAAAAGAGCTGGAGCTTCTGATTCAGAAGCCAAGAAGATTGTTAAAGAGCTTGATATTTATGACGGAATTAAGACATCTGAGATTTCAGAAAAAATAAGAAAGGGCTTGAAAAAAGAGAATAAGAGAGCAGCTTTAAGATTTAATCTTAAAAAAGCCATTAAAAAGCTAGGTCCTACTGGTTTTCCTTTTGAAAAGTATGTTGCAGAGATTTTTAAGAATCAAGGGTTTAGATCAAAGACCAACCTTTTTATTCCTGGCAAATGCTGTGTTCACGAGATTGATTTTACGGCAGAGAAAGACAACCTTTTATACATTGGAGAATGCAAATACAGAAACCTTTCAGCAAGCAAAGTTGAGACAAAAGATGCTTTGGCAAACTATGCAAGGTTCTTAGATATTTTAGCCAAGAAGTCCCCTGATATAAATATTAAGTCTATGCTTGTAACTAATAATAAGTTTACTTCAAGAGCTGTTAAGTATTCAAAATGCGTTGGCGTGGAGCTTTTGGGCTGGCGTTATCCCAAAGACAGGGGATTGGAGTATTTAATAGAGAAAGACAGGCTTTATCCTATAACAATTCTTCCTTCTTTTAAAAACTATATGTTTGATGCTTTTACTTCTAAAGGATTAATGATGGCAAGGGATGTTCTTGAATTAAATAAAATAAATCTTTCTCAAAAGATCTTAAAAACATTAAAAGAAGAAGCTAAGTTAATATATGGAGATTAAAAGTTCTGTATTTGATAATAACCAAAGAATTCCAGAAAAGCATACTTGTGACGGTCAAGATATTAACCCTCCTTTGTATATCCTTGATATTCCAAAGAACGCAGTATCACTTGTTTTAATAATGGATGATCCAGATGCGCCCGTTGGCACTTGGGACCATTGGATCGTATTCAATATACCGCCCGGCACAGAAGACATCGCAGAGAATGAAGAACCTCCAGGCGTTCACGGCAAGGGAACAAGCAATAATCTTGAATACCATGGTCCTTGTCCTCCAGACAGAGAGCATAGGTATTTTTTTAAACTTTACGCCCTGGACACAGAACTGAATCTCCCGGAAGGTTCAACAAAACAAGAAGTAGAGAAGGCAATGCAGGGCCATATCATAGAAAGCTCAGAGCTTATCGGCTTGTACGAAAGAAGATAACCATGGAGTTTAAGATTCAAAAAAAGTCCAAAAAGAGCAGGGCTAGATTAGGTATTTTAAAAACATCTCATGGGGTTATTCAGACCCCTTGTTTGGTTCCAGTAGCTACGCAAGCTGTTATAAAGACATTAAACTCTGAAGAAGTAGAGCAGACGAAAAGCCAGATTTTAATCTGCAACACTTTTCATCTGCATTTAAAGCCAGGAGAAAGTATTGTTAAGAATTCAAGAGGTCTTCATTCATTTATGAACTGGAAAAGGCCTTTGATGACAGACTCTGGGGGGTTTCAGGTATTTTCTCTGGGTTTTGGCAAAGATTCTGGCGTAGGTAAGATATTAAAGTATTTTCCAGGCAAAGAGTCTGAAGAAGTTAAAAAGAACCAACAGCCCAAACAGATTAAGATTACTTCAGATGGAGTATATTTTAGATCGCCCCTAGGGGGAGATAAGCTATTTTTAGGGCCCAAAGAATCAATAAAGATCCAAGAGAAGTTAGGAGCTGATATTATTTTTGCTTTTGACGAGTGCACATCTCCTTTAACCTCTAGAAAGTATGTTGAAGATTCTTTAAAAAGAACTCATAAATGGGCTGAAATATGTTTGAAAACCAAGAAGTCAAAACAAGCTCTTTTTGGTATTGTTCAGGGTTCTCATCTTAAAGAGCTAAGAGAAAAAAGTTCTAAGTTTATTAACTCCTTGGATTTTGACGGTTTTGGCATAGGAGGGGATTTGGGCAAAAGCAAGAAAACAATGAAAGATATATTAAACTGGGTAATGCCTAATTTAAGAGACTCAAAACCTAGGCATCTTTTGGGCATAGGATACTTAGAAGATATAGAGAATGTTATTAAAGCAGGAATAGATACTTTTGACTGCACAGTTCCTACCCACTATGCTAGAAGAGGCATTGTTTTTGTCTCAAAAGGCAAGCTTAATCTTAACCAAACAAAGTTTTTAAAAGATAAAAAACCCTTGGATTCAAAGTGTTCTTGTTTTGTCTGTCAGAAGTATAAAAGAAACTATATCTCTCACTTGATAAGGGCAAAAGAGATTACTGGAATGAAACTGCTTACTTTTCACAACCTGTATTTCTTTAATACTTTTGTAGAAAACATTAGAAATAAGATTAAAGAAAATAAAATATGATAAATCCTGTTAGAGAAAAAGCTTTTAATATAATTAGTGAAGCTAAAGACGTTAAGATAAATAAAGAGAAGATAGAGAAACTGGCCGAGAGCTTAAAAAAAGCTATTGTTCCAGAATGGGCTGAAGATTTCCATTTTAAGTCATTGGATTACTTTTTTGTCTTAGATTCTATTAATTTCTGTTTTTGGCCAGGCGAAGGGAAAAAATGGAGCATAGATTATAAAGGAAAAGAGTACGATGGTTATTTTGCCTTGTCTTTAGCTTTGAAAAAGTTTTTTGAAGAAAACCCTGAAAAAGCAAACCTGGCTTATTTTTCTAACATTTCCCAAGAAGAGTTTAGCTCAATTTTGCAAGGAGGAGAAAACCTGCAGTTTTTAAATAAGAGATGGCAGATAGCAAGAGAAGTCAGCGGAGAGATAATTAATAAATACGGCAGCTCAAAAGCTCTTTTAGATAATAAACTTTCTAGTTTAGTTCCCAAGATAGAAGGCCTTCCTTATTTTGAAGACCCTTTTTTAAAAAGAGCCCAAATCCTAGCCTGCGATATTTACGGAGCAGGCCTAGCTAAGTTTAATGATTTAGATTATTTAACTGCTTTTGCAGATTATAAGGTGCCTCAGATACTGAATTATTTTGGTATTTTAGAATATTCTAAATCTTTAGATAATAAGATTAATAATAAAATATTAATTTCTCAAGATTCTGAACAAGAAAAAGAGATAAGAGCTGGTACTATTTCGGCAGTAGAGCTTTTAAGAAAAGAACTGAACAACAAGTTTTATTCTTTTGAGATAGACTGGATTCTTTGGAATCAGTCTCAGAGCATAAAGTTTGAAAAGTCTTATCATTTAACAAAGACTATAAGGTATTGACATAAGACTATATTCTGCTACTATTGTAATCAGTACACAGTTTTCACATGCTCTATCGCATGGATGTAGGGCCCAGCAGACTGTTAATCTGCTCGGGCCTTTTTTTTACTTGACAAAGTTTTTTGTATGGTTATTATAGAGATAATGAATAACAGGTTTCAAAATCTATTGTTAGGTTTGTTGCTAAACTCTTTTGTTGAGAGGCCTGTTTCTAAGATATAAAGTATAGTTATACACGAAACGTTCAGAGGTCTCTCAACGGGGAGATCTTTTTAGTTCTTTTATTGTTCATTAACATCTATTGAAAGGAGAAAAAGATGTGCACGGAAACAGTCATAACCCACCTTCAAGCTACACAGGATTTTAACAACGGTTCGAGCGTAAACACCGTTTCTGTAAAGATTCTTATTGACGGAAAAGAGTCTACGGGCGCCGCTACAGATACCGCAAGCATTATAAATGCTCTGGGAGCAGCTTTGCTTAACGCTGTGGGGTCTGAAAAGAAACTTTCCTGGAGAACAGGAGAAAGGGGGAAGTTAACTATTTCTCTAGATGGGAAAGATGTTTATATCAAGAACGGTGGAATGCTAGTATTAGCAAACGCAATCTTAGTTCTGATAGACCGAAACTAACCTTCAGGGCTTGGTAAATAGAACCGAGCCCCTTTTATTTTTCCACAGTTGACAAGGTTTCTTGATAATAATAAAATGTAATTAGTAATTATTACTAATAATATGACTCAAGAAAGATTAACTTCACAAAAACAAATAATACTAGATTATTTAATTGGTGTTAAAACTCACCCTACCGCAGAACAGATTTTTCAGGAAGTTAAAAAGAAGCTTCCTAGAATAAGCCAAGGAACAGTTTACAGAATTTTGAATAATTTTACAGACAAAGGAGAAATTCAGACTATTGGAGTTGGAGGAATATCTCATTTTGACGGAGATACTTCCTCTCACGCTCATTTTATATGTCAGGATTGTTCTAAGGTTTTTGATGTTTTTAATGTTTGCTCAGATTGTAAGATTCTAGCAAATAAAAAACTAAAGGTTGGCAAGATAAATCATTTTAAAATATACTTTTATGGAAAATGCAAAAAATGCAAAAAATAAAAAGTATTGTCATGACTGTAAAAAAATCATTAAAGACGGTGTTCTGTTGATTTATGACGACAATGGCAGTAAAATAAAAGTGCACAAATGCCAAGAATGTTACGAGAAAAATCCAGCTTTGACTAATTTTAGGAAGTGCGAAGTTTATTCCAGGGTAGTAGGGTATATCAGACCGGTAGGCCAGTGGCATAAAGGCAAGAAGCAAGAATTTTCAGAAAGAACAGAGTTTGTGGCTTCAAAGGTCGCTTAATAATTTAA
>CAZNBW010000001.1:27956-44388 GCA_964571585.1 uncultured Candidatus Saccharibacteria bacterium
AATTTATGTTATCACAATTACCAATAGAGCTTTCAAAAGTTTCAAAAGATCAAATAGACAAAGAAATCTTAAGAGTGGGAATGATAGCAGAGTTGGATGCGGTGAGTTTTTATGAGCAAATGGCTGCCATGACAGACAATAATGATATCAAGAAAGTTTTGCTCGATATTGCCAAAGAAGAGAAAACCCATATTGGGGAGTTTGAAACAATGCTTTTGAAGTTGGACCAAGAACAAGTTCAAGAAAACGAAGAGGCTAAAAAAGAAATAGAAGAACTAACAAGCTAGTTTATGACTCAGTTAAAGCAGGTTTATAAATGTGAAGTGTGTGGGAATGTTGTTGAGGTTTTGCATGTTGGGAACGGCCAGCTTGTTTGTTGCGGTCAACCCATGACTCTTTTTCAGGAGAAGAACCAAGACGAGGGTTTAGAAAAACATGTTCCTGTAATAGAAGAGCTGCCAGCCAATGTTTGTCAGGGAAAAGACGGAGTAGTTGTTAAAGTAGGGGAGGTGGCTCATCCAATGGAAGAAAAACACTATATTGAATGGATTGAAATCACTACAGCTGACGGCAAAACAGGCAAGAAGTTCTTAAGACCAGGAGACGAACCCAAAGCAGAATTTTATACTAGAAAAGAGGTTATTTCAGCCAGGATTTACTGCAACATCCACGGTTTGTGGACTAGTTAAGATTTGTGCTAGAATAGAACAATGATTACTTTAGAACAGGTTAAGAAGAACCCTCAAATTCTTCAATTTATTGAAAAAACAGAAAAATCTCTAAAAGCTCTTTCCTACACTGATCATGGCTTAAGACATTCTAATGTTGTTTCTAAAAGAGCAAGAGAAATCTCCAAAGATTTAGGTTTGTCTAAAAAAGAACAAGAGCTTTCGGCTGTTGCTGCTTTTTGCCACGACATGGGTAACTTTATCGGCAGGCCCTTTCATAATTATATAGGAGCCGTTCTTTTTTATCAGGTTTTTCAGCACGAGGCAGATCCAGACGAGCTGACAACAATAATGCAGGCGATTTCTTATCATGATGAAAAAGTAAGAGAGCTGGCTTTAACCAGTCCAGTTTCTGCTGTAGTTATTTTAGCTGACAAGTCAGATGTTCACAGATCAAGAGTTTTGGTTTCTAGTATGAAGGAAATTAGGGAAGATATTCACGACAGGGTTAATTATGCTGTGAAATCAAGCGATATTAAAGTAGATAAAAAAAAGAAAAGCATTATTCTGACTCTTAAGATAGATACTAAGTTTGTGCCAGCGATTGAGTATTTTGAAATATTTACAGACAGGATGGTTTTATGCAGAAGGGCAGCAGAATATTTGGGATATAAGTTTGGTCTTGTAATCAATGATTTTGTTCTGCTATAATTAGCTTTATGAAGAAAATAGTCTTTTTAACATTGCTTTTGTTATTATTTTTACCCTTTTTTGTATCAGCTCAAGAGAATATTGAGATTAATTTCTTTTACAGCCCAACTTGTCCTCATTGTGCCAAAGAAGAAAAGTTTTTAGATGAAATACAAGAGAAATATTCTGATATTATAATTAACAGATATTTAGTAAATGAAACTAAGAATATTGATTTATTAAAGAAGTACTATAATGATTACAATGTTCCAGAAGAGTACTACGGTATGGTTCCAGCTACTTTTACTAATAACAAGTACTTTGTAGGCTTTAGCGAAAAGATTGGAGAAAGCATAAAAGAATGCATTGTAGAATGTCAGGTGGGAGCGACCTCAGAAACCAATACAACTATTATTGATATGGAGGGGAATATAAGACTTCCTATTGTAGGGGAGATAAACGTGAAAAACTATTCTCTGCCTGCTCTAGCTGTCATTCTTGGAACTTTGGATGGTTTTAATGTCTGTTCTTTGGGGGCCCTAGTTTTAATACTTGGTTTAGTGTTGGCCCTCAAATCAAGAAAAAAGGTTTTGTTGTTTGGAGGTCTTTTTATACTTACTACTACTGTTGTTTATTCATTGCTGATTGTAGCCTGGTACAAGGTATTTACTCTATTCGTTCCCTACATGATTATAATGCAGCTTCTGATTAGTGTTTTAGGAATAGTTGGAGGGGTTTATTTCTTTAAAACTTTTTTAAAGTTTAGAAAGTACGGTCCTAACTGCGAGATAAACACTGGAGGTTTAATTACAAAGCTTTCAGCAAAACTACAGAGCTCGTTTAAAGAATCAGCAAGTATAATAGCTCTTTTAGCTGGCATCTTTTTGTTTTCTGTTATTATTACAATTATTGAGTTTCCATGTTCTGCTGTAGTTCCTGTGGCGTTTGCTGGTATTTTAGCTCAAGCAGGACTTTCATCTTTTCAATACCTAATTTATATTTCTTTGTTTGCTTTGTTTTATATGGCAGATGAGATTATTGTTTTCTTGATTGCTTTCTTCGCTATGAGGATCTGGTTAGCTTCTTCAAAAGTTGTAACATGGATTACTTTGGTAGAAGCAGTAATTCTTTTTTCTTTAGGCCTTTACTACTTACTTAGTATATTTTGAGGGTTAATTGTTAAAGAACTTTATTTTTAGATTAGGTTAATCTATATTCTTTATTAATTTATCATTGACAAATAGATTTTTTAATGATTAGTCCGAGGATTAACCTTGAGCTGTTTTTATCCTTGACAGCATTTGCGATAGGGGATAATATAGAATTATTAAATGTTATACTTTTCCTACTTGTATGATAAAAAAGAATAAAGACGGAGAACATTTTTACGGGGTTGCTAATATAGGCGAGAAAGGCCAAATAGTTATTCCAGCAGAAGCTCGAAGAAAAATGGATGTTAAGAAAGGAGATAAACTTCTGGTATTTGGCATTGGAGATGATATGATTGCGATTACCAAGCTTTCAAAAGTTGAAAAGATAGTGTCGCATTTCTCAGCCCGCTTAGACGCGATTCGTAATATAATTAAAAAAACGAAATGAATATAATTGAAGCTAAAAACTTAACGAAGAAATTTAAAGATTTTACTGCGGTTGATGATATTTCTTTTTCCGTTGAGGACGGCGATATCTTCGGTTTTTTAGGGCCGAATGGAGCGGGAAAGACAACAACGATTAAAATGCTCACAACGCTTTTAAATCCTACGGCAGGTAAGATTATTCTTAATAATGTGGACGTGGTGTATAATCCAAACGAAGCCAGGCATAACTTTGGAATTGTTTTTCAAGACCCAAGCCTAGATGACGAGCTTACTGCTTTTGAGAATATGGAGTTTCATGGGATTCTCTACGATGTTCCCAAAAAAATCAGGAGAGAAAGAATAGATCAGCTTTTTAATATAGTGGAATTGCAAGATAGAAGGAAAGACAAGGTTAAGAATTTTTCCGGAGGAATGAAACGCCGTTTAGAGATCGCCCGCGGTCTTTTACATCATCCAAAGATTTTGTTCTTAGATGAGCCTACGTTGGGGCTAGATCCTCAAACTAGAAATCATATCTGGTCTTACATTAAAAATCTTAACAAAGAAGAAGGGATAACAGTATTTTTTACAACTCATTATATGGAAGAAGCCGATAGGGCGGCAAAAGAGATAGCTATTATTGACCACGGAAAAATAGTTACCCAAGGCACCCCGGCCCAGCTTAAAGAAAAAACGGGTAAACCGTCTTTGGAAGACGCGTTTATTGAACTTACCGGCCATAATATCAGAGAGCAGGAAGTTTCAGCTGCCGATCGCATGCGCCAGACGCGTATAATGAGAGGTCATCGTTAAACCTATGAAAGTTATTTATATACTCTGGCTCCGCCAGATAAAAAGATATTTTCGTTCAAAGGCAAGGATAGTTGGTTCTATAGGCCAGCCCCTTTTGTTTTTAGTTGCTTTGGGTTTTGGATTCGGATCCGTTTTCAGCAAGGCAGGAGAGGGAAATTATTTTGATTTCTTGTCTCCCGGCATTATAGCCATGAGCATTTTGTTTACAGCTCTTTTTACCGGTATTGAAATTATCTGGGACAGGCAGTTCGGATTTTTAAAAGAAACCCTGGTGGCTCCTGTGTCGCGTTTGGATATTATGATTGGCAGGACCTTGGGAGGGGCCACGGTTGCCTCTTTGCAGGGATTGATAGTTTTGGCTGTAACAATTCCTTTGGGTTTCAGGCCGAATATTTTTATGCTTCCAGTTGCTTTTGTTTTCATGCTTTTGATCGCTTTTCTCTTTACTGCTTTGGGCACCGCTATTGCTTCTCTTCTTAAGGATATGCAGGGATTTCAGCTTATTATGAATTTTCTTGTTATGCCTATTTTCTTTTTTTCCGGAGCCTTATTCCCGGTAGCCGACCTCCCGAGATTTCTTAAAAGTGTTTTAGTGATTAATCCCTTGGCTTACGGAGTTGATGGCCTAAGGGGAGCTTTGACTGGATTGTCATACTTTGGTATTGGTATTGATCTTTTTGTTTTGGGAGTGATTACTTTTATTATCTTAGCTATCGGTACTTATTTATTTTCTAAGATTCAAATTTAATGTTATAATATAATAAATATATGATAAAGAAAAACAAAAGGAGAATAATTATTATCGCTGGCGTCGTTATTATTGTTTTGGTCGTTGTCGGCTATTTTATCTTTTTCAGAAACAATGAAGAACAATACAGGACCGAGAAAGTTTCTTATGGAGATGTTGTAAAAGAGGTTTCAGAAACAGGAGCAATTAAGATTTCAGAAAGGATCAATCTAAGCTTTAAGTATTCTGGCAGGATAGATGAGATCTACGTAAAAGTAGGAGATGAGGTTTCTCAAGGAGATAATTTAGCTAAACTTGACACAGAGCAAGTATATATTGAGCTGGCAGAAGCTCAAGCTACTTTAGCTGTGGCTCAAGCAGACTACGACAAGCTTTTAGCAGGTTCTTCTTCAGAAGAAATACAGATCGTTAAAACAGACGTAGCTAATGCCCAAGTAACTCTAGATAACGCAAAGCAAAACTTAATAGACGTCCAAACAGATGCTGATGAAGACCTAAACCAGGCTTACGAAGACGCGATAGATGATTTAGATACTGCTTATCTAAAAATCTACAATGTTGCCAAAGACATAGAAGAAATACAAATAGATTATTTTGGAAACACCGATCAGCCGAGTTTAAACTTTAAACAAAGCAAAGACACATTAAGAGATGGAGAGACAGAAGCTAAAACATATGTAGCTCAAGCAAAAGCTAATAATGAGCAAGCTAAAATTGACACTGCTTTATCAAAGTTAAAAGAGATACTTTCTGAAGCAAAAAATGCTTTAGCAGTTGCCAGAAACATGTCAGATAAACCAGAATATGAAAATACTGTTCCTTCTGCAACCAAAACAATAATAGATAATCACAGGTCATATATAAATACTGCTTATTCTGATATTGTTTCTTCTTCCCAGACAATAGCTACAACCAAGATCACTAATGAAAGCAACATAAATACAGCTAAAGCTACAGTATCTTCAGCTGAGGTTGGTTTGCAGAAAACTAAAGACCAGTTAGCCTTGAAAAAAGCAGGTCCAACCCAGGAAAACATAGCTTTATACTCAGCAAAAGTAAGGCAGGCGCAAACTAAAGTTTCTCTTTTGAATAACAGAATTCAAGAGTCAGTTCTGAAAAGTCCTGGCTCAGGCCAGATAACAGATATTAACAAAAGAGCAGGAGAGGTTGTTCAGGCATCTGAGTCAGTATTAGGATTCTTAGCTCAGGGAAACTTTCAAGTAGAAGTAGATATTTACGAAGAGGATATTGTTGATGTTAAAGTTGGTAATCATGTGAGAATTTCTGTTCCTGCTTTTGAAGACGACGTTTTAATGGGCCGGGTTGTCTCAATAGATCCTGCAGAAAAGATGATCTCAGGAGTCGTTTATTACGAAGTAACAGTAGAACTTATAGACGAGAAAGAAGGTATTAAGCCAGGAATGACAGCAGATATTGTAATTGAGTCAGAGAAAAAGGAAAATGTACTAGCAATTCCTAGGAGAGCGGTAAAGAGGAAGAATGGAGATAAAGTAGTAAGTGTTTTAAAAGGCAAGGATATTGAAGAAAGACAGGTTGAGATTGGTTTGGAAGGAGACGAGTATACTGAAATCATTTCAGGATTATCAGAAGGTGAAGAAGTTATTATTGATTAGCAGGATTATGGCAGAAGAAATAATAAAACTAGAGAATATCTGGAAGACCTATTTATTAGGCAAGGTAAAGCTGACTGTTTTGAAGGGAGTTGATTTGTTGATTAAAAAAGGAAGTTTTGTAGCAATAATGGGACCTTCTGGTTCTGGAAAATCCACTCTTTTGCATATGGTTGGAGCTTTAGATGTTCCAAGCAAGGGAAAGGTATATATAGATGGAGAGGATATCTCTTATCTTTCAGAAGATGAGTTGTCTCGAATAAGAGGGAAGAAGATTGGATTTGTATTTCAGCAGTTCAACCTTTTGCATAATCTGACTGCCCTAGAGAATGTAATGCTTCCAATGGTTTTTCAGGGAGTTCCTGAGAAACAAAGGATAGAGAGAGCCAAAAAACTGCTTTCCTCTTTAGGGTTGGAAGAAAGAATCTATCATAGGCCCGCAGAGCTTTCTGGCGGAGAAAGGCAAAGAATAGCTATCGCCAGGTCTTTGGCTAACGACCCCGAAGTCATAGTGGCAGACGAGCCGACAGGAAACTTAGACTCTGCTACAGGAAAGAAGATTATGGATATTCTAATAGATCTTCATAAAAAAGATAAGAAAACAATTATTGTTGTTACTCATGACCCCAACATCGCCTCTTATACAGAAGAAACTATTAATATAATGGATGGGGAAGTGGTAAAGAACGGGTCTACGGCTAGTAAATATTTATGGAAAAAGAGAAATGATTAAAGAGTTTATAAAAATAGCAATTAAAAGTCTAAGAACAAGACCTATTAGATCTTGGCTTACCATGATAGGTGTTGTTATTGGAGTATTTTTGATTGTTTCTTTAATGTCTTTGTCAGAAGGGGTTAAGGGAGCTATTCTTCAGCAGCTGAGAATGATGGGTAAGGATTTGATTATGGTTTTTCCAGGAGAAATCAGCGATCTCTCAACAACCTTTGGTGGAGGCTTGGAACTTTCCGAAAACGATATTAAAGCAGTTGAACAAACAGAAGGAGTAGAAAGCATTGTGCCTATGAATTATAAGGCAGAGGCAATAAGGCACGAGGGAGTAGTAAAAACTCTTTTAATAAACGGGGTCTCCTTAGAAGATGGTCTTGATATATTAAAGAACGATTTTGGCTGGACTCTTCAAGAGGGAGAGTGGCCCATTATAGGAAAGAAAGAAATTGTTGTTGGCAATGCTGTGCCTAATGATCTTTTTCCAGGCATGGAAATTGGAGATGGAGTGACTATTAACGGCAGGAAGTTTATCGTTGTTGGAATACTAGAGTCTGTGGGAAATAAGCAGGATGATTCTACTATTACAGTAGATCTGGATATTTTTAAAGATATAACCGGGGAAACAAAGGGCGCTAAAATGATTATTGCTAAAGTAGAACCTGGCTATGATACAGATAATGTTGTTGAGAATATAAAGGAAAGTTTAGATGAAACCAGAAAAAGGGTAAGGGGGGCTGACTCTCCTCCGTTTTCAGTCTTGAGTTCAGAGAAGGTAGCAAGCATTGTCAATAGTATATTAGGAATGATACAAATAGCTATATTTGGCTTTGCTTCTATAGCCATTATTGTGGGAGGTATAGGAATAATGAATACAATGTATATGTCGGTTCATGAAAGAATAAGGGAAATTGGCATTATGAAGGCAGTGGGAGCCAAGAGAAAAACAATTACCACTATTTTTTTGATAGAATCAGGTATATTTGGTCTATTCGGCGGTTTTGGAGGAATGGTTTTAGGATTGGGTCTGGCTAAAGTTGTTGAATTTGCAGTTAGGGCAACAGGCTCTCTTTACTTGAAGGCTGCAATTACTCCTCAGTTAATTCTATTCAGCTTAGCCTTTTCTTTCGTAATCGGCTGCATTGCAGGCTATTTGCCTTCAAGATCTGCTTCCAAAATGAATCCAGTAGAAGCTTTACGCTACGAGTAGCTATTATTCCTAAGCCTGGCTTAACTAAGCCAGGCTTAGTTTTATGTCTGGTTCAAGTCTTACCGCCGGAGCTTATATTATTAAGAGGATTAATACCCCCTTTTTTGTTGACTTATTTATATAATAGGTGTAATCTTTAATATTGTTATTTAAAAAGTAAATAATGGATAGAACTAATTTTGAGGAGAATAGCCATGGAGCCAATTATGGAATCAGTTAAAGAGATTAGAAAAGGGTTATCTAAAATTTATTCTAATTTGGACGCTGAGGTAGACTTCTTTCTTTCTTCTATTACAGAAGAGCAACAATTGGATGCAGCTGTGGAATGGTTAAAGCTCTACCATCCTCAACAAGCACCTGAACAGTACGATGTTACCTGTTTAAAACAAGGAATCAAGAAATGGGGGAATATCCCTGAAGACCACTTCTCGGTTAACTTCAAAAGTAAATTCCCTTATGTTGCAGAGAAGTTAATAAGCCCTAAAGGAAATATGCTCATATTTCTACGGGTAACTAATATTCTCGGCTCCATCCCCGTTGAACTCTTGGCGGAAATCATAGAGCCCATTATTAAGGCACGTAAAATAGAGAAGAAAGAGCTATATACGGTAAAGATAGAAAAGAGTTCACAGCATACTTCTATATTTTCTATGCTAGCAACCTCTCCGCAACCCTACATTCAAGCATTCAGATATGCTTTTTTCCCAGGTCTTAAACAGGGTGGTGAAACATCCGAGAAAATTTATTTTGACTGGCGGTTAGCAAAAGAAAGAAAGAAAAACCCTATTCGGTGAATTTTCCAGAGAAATAACTTGTCCCCATACAACAATGTATCGGGGACTTTTTTATATACTAAAGATGATTCTAGTTACGAAAAGAAATCTGCTGATTTCAACGTAGTAGGCGTCGTTCAGCCCGCGGAGCTGATTTTAGAGGGCTAATAGTCTTTTTTGCTTGACATATTTAAATAATGGGTATAAATTATTATATTGTTCGTTGAAAATATGATTTCTAGATGAAAGGAGATTAGAAATGAAGTATATTGTAATTCTTCATAATTATGGTGGATGTCCAACAATAGCGATGTTTGTGGATAGGACTTGTTCAGAAGAAAGCATTCAGGAAGTTAAAACAGACAAGGAACACGGATTAAAAGATGCGCTCAAAGACCTTCTTGAAAGCTTGAATGGAAAAGAGAATAAATACTTTAAATGGGTAATCCATCAGGTTATCCCTGTCGCCGAAGATTAATTGCAAACAGTTTCTTCGTCCTATTAGAGCTCCTATATTGAGCTTAACCGTACGTTATAGCCCGCTTAGCGGACTTTTTTTATACCTTGTTTTAAGAAGAAAATAGTGTTATTATATAAAAGTATGAATAAAGTATACTTAGATTATGCAGCCACAACTCCGGTTGATGAACGTGTGGCAAAAACCATGCTTCCTTTCTTTTCAGAAAAGTTTGGCAATACAATGTCTTTGCATTCTTTTGGCCAGGAAGCTAAAGCAGCTTTGGAGGAAAGCAGGCAAAAAGTAGCTGATTTAATAGGAGCTCAGAGTTCTGAGATTGTTTTTACTGGTTCTGCTACTGAAAGCAATAACATGGTTTTAAAAGGCATTAATGCCAAACATATTGTTATTTCTTCTATTGAGCATGACTGCATAGCAGAAACTGCTGAATATTTAGAGAAAAAGGGAGTTAAAGTAACAAGAGTAGTAGTAAATAAACAGGGGTTAGTTGATCCCGAAGATATTTCAAAAGCAATAACTAAAGACACTGGCTTGGTTTCAATAATCCATGCTTCAAATGAAATAGGTACAATTCAGCCCATAAAAGAGATAGGCAAGATATGTCAAGACAAAGGAGTTCTTTTTCATACAGATGTTTCCCAAAGCTTTGGAAAGATTCCCATTGATGTAAATAAAATGAATATTGATTTACTTACAGCCAGTTCTCATAAGATATATGGGTCCAAGGGAGCAGCTTTGCTGTTTATTAAACAAGGTGTTAAAATAGAGCCGTTGCTGCACGGAGGAGGGCAGGAGAGCGGTCTGCGCTCTTCTACGGTTAATACTGCAGCTATTGTTGGTTTTGCTAAAGCTTGCGAGATTGCTAAAAAGGAAATGGCGCAAGACGCAGAAAAGCAGTCAAAGTTAAGGGATAAGATAATTAGAGAGGTTTTAAAGATAGATCAGGCTTTCTTAACTGGGGATACTGAAAAAAGACTGCCTAATAATGCAAGTTTTTACTTTTCTTTTGTAGAAGGGGAATCAATAATCCTACAGCTTGATTTAGCAGGCATTGCAGTTTCTACTGGATCTGCTTGTTCTTCCAAAAGCTTGGAACCAAGCCATGTTTTATTGGCAATTGGATTAAAGCCTGAGCAGGCTCATGGTTCTTTAAGAGTTTCTTTGGGTAGGCAGACAACAGAACAGGAAGTAGATTATTTTTTAAAGGTTCTGCCAGATGCAATTAATAAATTAAGAAAAATATCACCATTTAAGTAGTATGTATTCAGATAAAGTAATAGAGCATTTTCAAAATCCTCATAATTACGGGAAGATAGAGGATGCTTCTGGCATTGGCACAGTGGGTAATTTAAGGTGTGGAGATTTAATGAAACTGTACATTAAAGTAGATGAGAATGATGTGATTAAAGATATTAAGTTCGAGACCTACGGTTGCGCTGCTGCCATAGCTACCAGTTCTGTAGTTACTGACCTGGCAAAAGGAAAAACTATTGAACAGGCCTTAAAAATAGAGTCAAAGGATGTTGTTGATTCGTTGGGTGGTCTTCCTATTATTAAAACCCATTGTTCTCTTCTAGCCGTAGACGCTTTAGTAGAAGCCATTCATGACTATTTGAAAAAGAATAACAAAGAGGTTCCTGAAAAAATAGAGAAAAAGCACAAGATTCTAGAAAAGCAGAGAGAAGAAATAGAGAAAAGATATGGCAAGCAATAAAAAGAGCGTTATCGTTGCTATGTCTGGGGGAGTGGACTCTTCTGTTGCAGCGCTTCTATTGAAAGAGAAAGGATATAACGTTAGAGGTGTTTTTATGAATCTTTGGTCTGGTGATTCTCTTCCAGGTGCGTGCTGCAGCTCAGAATTAGAAACAAAGGCTCGTTTAGTTGCCAAGAAGCTTAATATTCCTTTTTATGTCCTAAATCTTAAAAAAGAGTTTAAAGACAAAGTTATTGATTATTTTCTAAAAGAACAAAAAGCAGGATTAACCCCGAATCCTTGTGTCGTTTGCAATAAAGAGATAAAGTTTAACCTTTTATTTAAGAAGTTTCCTATTGAAAAAAACGACTATATGGCTACCGGTCACTATGTAAGATTAAAGAAAGGAAGATTATATACTGCTAAAGATAAAAGTAAAGATCAGTCATATTTTTTATGGAAGCTAGGACAAAATATATTGAAAAAGGCCATATTTCCTAACGGTGACCACGCTAAGAAAGAAATAAGGTTAATAGCCAAGAAAAATGGTCTGGTTATTTGGAACTCTGTAGAGTCCCAGGATGTTTGTTTTAAGATTAAGCTTAATAAAAATCCAGGTAAGATTATAGATACTAAAGGAAACATTGTTGGAAAACATGAGGGGCTCTGGTTTTATACTATAGGCCAGAGAAAGGGCATGGGTTTGGCAGGAGGTCCTTATTATATTTTAAAGAAAGATAATAAAAAGAACAGCTTAATTGTTACTAAGCAGGAGAAAGACCTGTTTTCAAAAGAGCTTAAGTTTAAACAGGCCAACTGGGTGTTTAAAAAACCCAAGTTTCCTTTAGGGGTTAAAGCAAAGATACGCTATTTGCACAAGCCTGGTTCCGCTGTTTTATACAGCAATAAGGTTGTTTTTTCAAAACCCCAAAGAGCTGTAACGCCTGGCCAGTCAGTTGTTTTTTATAAGGGTCAAGAGCTTTTAGGCGGAGGAGTAATAGTATGATTTGCTCTTGACTACCATTTTTGCTTCATTTAAGCTATAATAAAGATGTGGAAATCTTATTTCTAATTAAAGGTCGCAAAAAGTCTAAATAAAATATATTGTTTCCATGGATAAAGAAAAATTAAGTTTTTACGATGTTAAGTCGAAAAAGAAGTTCAGCACCGATGATTACAGGATCGTTACAAAGAAAGCAAAAGGAAGAGAAAGGTTTTTCGCAGTGACTAAATCACAGTCAGGACCACATGAATGCTGGAGAGTTGTCTCAAAAGATTTTGCCCAGGCTAACAAGTAGACTTCACTCGGTTCGAACCGTAGCCCTCCGATGATCATCGGAGGGTTTTGGTTTGTGTAAAGCCTGGCTTTACACAAAATGCTATAATTACAAGTGAGAGAAGAAAAGAAAAGTTTATTTTTATTTTCTGACAGAACGCTGTAATTATGCAGCGAAGCTGCAATAATGAAAAAAGCCCTTTGATATTATCTCCGGGCTTTATAATTTTGATTAGCTGCTAAGTCCAGTCTTATGCGGACGCCCATATACCAATATATTATCGTCAAAGCGTAAAAGCTTTGAAAAAACAATCATTTGACTTGCAGCTAATCAGTCTATTATAACCTTATCATATTTTATATAATATGTCAATAGCGAAAGGTAGAAAAGTAGTATATGTTGTTGTTGGACTGCTTTTATTGATTTGGGTTTGTTGGATTGTTGTGCAAGAGATTAGTTCTAATGAGCTAGAAGTAGTGTTTTTTGACGTGGGGCAGGGGGATAGTATATATATTGAGACCTCAGATAACTTTCAGGTTCTAATTGACGGAGGCCCGTCCTCCGTAGTTTTGGAGAAGCTGGGACATGAGATGCCTTTCTATGATAGGACAATAGAGCTTTTAATATTGACTCATCCTGACCATGATCACTTGTTTGGTCTGCTTGAGGTTTTAAAAAGGTATAAGGTGGAGAATATATTATGGACAGGGGTTGTTAAAGATACTGCAGAATATGAAGAATGGAAAAGGCTTATTAAAGAAGAAGGAGCTAATATAATAATAGCTGAGCTGGGCCAGAAGATAAATCTGGGGCAGGATATATATCTTTCTGTTCTGCATCCTTTTGAGAACTTGGAAGGAAAACAAGTTAAAGACTTTAATGATACTTCAATAGTAGTTAAGCTGGTATTTAATGATAAGTCATTTCTTTTTACAGGAGATATTTCTCAAAAAGTAGAGAAACAGCTAGAAAATGTTGATGCAGATATTTTAAAAGCAGCTCATCATGGAAGCAAGAGTTCAAGTTGTTTGGAGTTTATACAATCAGTTAGTCCTGAAAAAGTTGTTATCTCTGTGGGGAATAATTCTTACGGTCATCCATCTGAAGAAGTATTGCAATTGTTTGAACAATCTGGTATACAAGTATTAATAACCAAAGAATTAGGCGACATTAGATTCGCTTTTTAATTATATGAAAGATTTAGAATTTCCTTTATTTAAAACAAGAATAAAAAACTCTCCCAAGTTTGACCTAACCGATCCTGAAGATCGCCAAAAGTACTTTGAGCTGAAAGCAGGAGAGGAGATAAAGAAATTAAGAAAGTATTTAGAAGAGGGCAATACATTTATTGCTTATCTTTTGGGCAAAAAAAACTCTGGCAAAGGAACCTATGCTAAAATGCTTAAAGAGATAGTTGATAAAGACAGAATAGAGCATTTTTCTATCGGAGACATGATAAGAGAAGTAGATAAAGAATTAGAAGACCCTGCCAAGAAAAAAGAACTAGAAGAATTTTTAGATAAGAACTACAGAGGCTTTATTTCCCTAGAAGAGATTATGCATTCTTTAGAAAATAGAAGTACTTCTAAGCTGCTTCCTTCTGAATTGATATTGGCTTTAGCTAAAAGAGAGATAAGGAAAAGAGGAAGAAAGGCCTTATTTATTGACGGTTTTCCCAGAGAACTGGATCAGGTTTCTTATTCTTTATTTTTCAGAGATTTAATTGAATATAGAGATGACCCAGACGTTTTGGTATTAATTGATGTACCTGAAAATGTTATTGATGAAAGAATAAAATATCGTAGGATTTGCCCTTTATGCCAGACATCAAGAAATCTAAAGCTTTTGCCTACCAAGAAAGTAGAAGAAGATAACGGATTTCATTTAGTTTGTGATAATTCAGAATGTTCAGGCCCTAGAATGGTTCAAAAAGAAGGGGATGAGCTTGGTATTGAGCCAATAAAGGAAAGACTAGACCTAGATGAAAAACTTATAAAGCAGGCGTTCTCTTTGCACGGAATACCTAAGGTATTATTGAGAAACTCTGTACCAGTTGCTAAAGCAGAAGAATATTTGGATGATTATGAGATTACGCCTGAGTATGTATATTCAAAAGAAGGGGATAATATTAAAGTAGAAGAAAAGCCTTGGCAGGTTTCAGACGATGAAGGAATAGCTTCTTTTAGTCTAATGCCTCCTCCAGTAGTAGTTTCTTTAATCAAACAGCTGGTAAAAGAATTGAAAATTTGACAAGCAGGGAGCAAGAAAGATATAATAAAATATTCCTGCAAGCATTTTTTAGATTCAGGATATTGCATTATTTTGGGAATCCAACATTCGCATTTGCTGAGGCAAGTGTCTGAGGAATCCCACCTGACCATTTATCCGAACGATCTCTTAAGTGTTTGCAGGTTTTTTTATTGGTTGATGTCGGGGTGCCGAGAGTTGAACTCGGGTCACATGCTCCCCGAGCATGCATACTACCGCTGTACTACACCCCGGTTAGTTAGTTTTTCCTATTGCTTTAATGCATTTAGTGCAGGCTGAGACTTTCTTGCCTGCGAATTCCTTGAACTTTTTGCTTTTTAAACCAACAGGAATTAACACCTTTTGTAGATTAGGGTATGATCTGTACTTGGCTGTAGGATTATATTTACCTCTTAGCTTTACTCTCTTTTGGATCATTACAGATCCTTTTTTACATATTACACATTGTTTTGCCATAATAGATATAATATAGCAGGTTTTTAATTTTTATTCAAGTGTGTTATAGTAAATATGTTATGGCGATAACAATATTCAGCTTAATTGTTTTATTATTTTCAGTAGTAATCCATGAAGTGGCTCACGGCTCTGTTGCTTTGTATTTGGGAGACCCTACTGCTAAATATGCTAAGAGATTAACTTTAAATCCAATAAGGCATTTGGATCTTTTTGGTTCTATAATCCTGCCTATTTTAATGCTGATAGCTACTTTTGGCAGGGGTCCTGTTTTTGGCTGGGCAAAGCCAGTGCCCATTAACCCGAATAACTTAAGAGATAGAAAGTGGGGTGAGCTTAAAGTTTCTTTAGCAGGACCTGCTACTAACATTGTTGTCGGCATTTTGTTTGCCTTGCCTATAAGGTTTTTCAATCTGCCAGGCTCTTTGTTTTTATTCTTTAGTATTGTTTCAATATATAATTTCCTTTTAGCAATATTTAACTTAATTCCAATTCCTCCTTTAGACGGCTCTCATATTCTCTTTTCCTTTTTGCCCTTTAAATATGCAAGGCTTAAAATGGCTTTACAGCAGTACAGTTTGTTTATTTTAATATTCTTTATCTTTTTCGGAGGCATAAATGTAGTGTTTTTTGCTTCCGAATTCCTATATAATATAGTTTCAGGACAAAGGCTGCTGTTTTAATTATTGACAGACCCTTTATTATCTGCTAAATTATTATTTATTATGCCAACAATTCATCAATTAATTAAAAAACCAAGAAAGACAAGGCGAAAGAAAGATAAAACGCCTTCTTTGACGTACAGTTTTAATGTTTTAAAGAACAGGCCGAGAGAGCACTTCTCGCCCTTTAAAAGAGGAGTTTGTCTTAAGGTTTTCACGGTAACACCTAAAAAGCCAAACTCTGCCTTAAGAAAAGTAGCTAGAGTCAGACTAACCAATGGAGCAGAGGTTACAGCATATATTCCAGGAGAAGGACATAATCTTCAAGAGCACTCCATTGTTATGATAAGAGGAGGAAGAGTTAAAGATCTTCCCGGCGTCAGATACCATGTCGTAAGAGGAAGATTAGACGCCAGTGGAGTAGAAGGCAGAAAGCAAAGCAGAAGCAAATACGGAGCTAAAAGAGAAAAGAAGTAATATGCCAAGAGGACAATACAAAAAACATCCAATAACACCTGATCCCGTTTATAACAGTGCCATAGTAGCCAAGTTTGTAAACCAAGTAATGAGAAGAGGAAAAAAGGTAGCTGCCAGAAAAGTTGTCTACGGCGCTTTTGATATTATTAAAGAAAAAACAAAAAAGGACCCAATAGAAATATTTGAGCAGGCTTTGAAAAATGCCTCTCCTTTGTTAGAGGTTAAGTCAAAAAGAGTTGGAGGAGCTACTTATCAGGTTCCTATTGAGGTAAAAGGGGAGAGAAAGT
>CAZNBW010000002.1:0-277 GCA_964571585.1 uncultured Candidatus Saccharibacteria bacterium
ATGCCTCCTCCTTCTCTGGCATATAATTTAGCTGCTGCCCTCCCACGGGCTTGAGCAAAGCGGATTACTGCGCCAGCTCCCATGGCCGAGGTTTTCAAGCTCATAACAAGCCCTAACCCTAAAAATACAATACCGGTTAAATAGGGTAATACTCCTGAAAAAGCTGAAGATGTTACTGCGGTTG
The DNA here is from genome assembly GCA_964571585.1 of uncultured Candidatus Saccharibacteria bacterium. Lineage (GTDB taxonomy): Bacteria > Patescibacteriota > Minisyncoccia > Minisyncoccales > GWA2-38-27 > CAZNBW01. The sequence goes on from CAZNBW010000002.1 coordinate 185, forward strand.
TTGCGGTTGGAGTTGGTATAGATGCTTGGATGTTTGTTACAAAGAATAAAGATAAATAAAGGAAAAAGGCAGCAAAGGCACCAATAAAGCACC
>CAZNBW010000002.1:287-38730 GCA_964571585.1 uncultured Candidatus Saccharibacteria bacterium
GAATTGCGACCACCACATTCTCCACCAGCTTCTTGTGACAGGTAATATATATGCTATGAATGCAATCGGAGAGAGTATCACTAATATCCAGATAGCTATATATCTTAGCATAAATAATAAGGCGAAGATTAATAAAATAAAAGCTAATATGCCTAAAAATGGAACGAGAATCATCTTTTGCACAGCTATTTCTAATGCTTGATCCCAGTTGCTTCTGCCGGGATCAAAAACCGTTCCTATGTCGTCCAGCTTTGGAACTATTTCATTTGCAAACCTGGTGGTTCCGTTTACTATTTGGCCCACAAAGAAATTCATTATAATATTGGAAGCATCTACGATAACACCGCAAATAACAGGAGTAAAGTTTACCAAAAGAGCAATGATAATAAAAGTAGGTAATAGTTTTTGAGCTTGGTATTCTTGCAGTCTTAGAATAGTGGCTAAAGCAATGTATATCAAGATTAATATCAATATCATATTAACCAAACTTTGGGCAATGCTTAAACCAACCTGTATAACGCGGTTTGTAGCGGGGTTGGTATAAGACATTGTTATAAAGTTTGGGTCTAAAACCCAGTTAACAGCCAAGCCAGCCACTTTCACCAACAGGGTAGCAGAATATATAAGGATTTTGAGAACAAAAAAAGGTAAAAAAGTCGCGATGTTTACTACAAAGTCTGGAACGGCGTAGGATGTTCGAGGAATAATAAAACCAACTATCGCGAACAACAACAGCAATAATGGTTTTTTAAACTTTTCCACAAACTTCATAATATTAAATTATTATACCATGATAAAAAGTAAATCGTAAATAGTAAATAGTAATCAAAAGCTAATTGTAAGATTTTTCCAGCCTTGAATCGTTAGAGTTTCTGCTCGTTGAGCTGGTTTAATGTTGTTCTGTTTTAGCCATTTAATAGTTTGTTCCTTTTCTAATTTTAATCCTTTGCTCAAGTTATTTATAATCTGCTTTCTAGGACTGGAAAATCCAGCCTTCACAATTTTAAAGAATAACCCTAAGCCTGGCTTAGCTAAACCAGGCTTAAGGAAAGGGGTGATTTTTAAGACAGCAGCATCTACTTTAGGCTTTGGTTGAAAAGAGTCTCTGGGGACATAGAACAGTATTTTGGGTTTAGCATAAACTTGCACAGAAACAGTTAATATGCTCATCTGTGGCGGCTTAGCTGTTATTTTTTGAGCCACTTCTTTTTGCACCATCAAGATCATTTCTTTTGGTTTATTCTTCTCTTCTAAAAGTTTTCTAATAACTGGAGAGGTTATATAAAAGGGGAGATTAGCAACAATCTTATAACTTGGAACCTGGAATTTATAGCTCAAAATATCAGCGGCAATAACCTCAATATTATTATAATCTTTTAATTCTTGTTTTAGGATCTCGCAGATGTTCTTATCTTTTTCTATTGCAATTACCTTTTTTGTAATCCTAGCTAGTTCTTTTGTTAAAACCCCAAGGCCTGGTCCTATTTCTATGACAGTATCATTTGGTTTTAAGTTAGCTGCTTTTATTATTTTATTAACAATGCTTTTATTTTTTAAAAAGTTTTGGCCTAGTCTTTTATTGGGTTTTATGTTATATTTCTTAAATATATTCATTTTTATATATTAACACGTTTTTAACCTCTTTGATATTGACCACGCTTAACAAACAAGATATCATAGAAGAATAGGTTGAATTTAAACAGGAGACCGAATTATTTCTAAAACTCAGCTGCTTGAAGCTGTTAAAAAGAAACTTAAAAAGAATCCTTTTTTTTATTTAATCATTGCATTGATTGTTTTTTTCTTTGGATTTCTATGTTTCGGCTTAGATTCCCTTTCTTCAGAGAGCTTTTCTTTTTTGCAAGCTAATTTAAATAAAACAGAATCTTTATTTGCAAAGCCAGCCAGCAATTTTTTAAGAGAATCCCCTAATATTGCTTTGTTGGGAGAGAATAGCATAGTAGCTGTTTCACCGCCTTCTTCTATTGATACGCAGGTTTTAGGCTCTATTGTCGGAGGAGGAGAGATGGAGTCTGACGGGGGAAATAACGTTTTTGAATACATTGTTCAAGAAGGTGATACTATTTCTGCCATTGCTGATAAATACGGAATAAGCACAGATACAATTCTTTGGGCAAATGAGCTTAGCTCCAAGTCAGTGATCAGCGCCGGCCAAAAGCTTGTTGTCTTGCCAGTTTCAGGAGTTTTATACTATGTAAAATCAGGAGATACTTTAAGCGAAATAGCAGAGATTTTTAAGGGTGAGTTGGATGAGATTGTTGAGTTTAATAGTCTTTCTAATGAAGGAGATATGTTTGTAGGAGATATTTTAATTATTCCAGGAGGAAAAATGCCTGCAAAGCCAACAGCAACTTATACGGTTCCGCAAACGCCAATAGGTAATTCTTCCTTTATTTGTCCTCACGCAGATTGTTATATAACCCAAGGCTTGCATTGGTATAACGCCATTGATTTTGGAGGAAAATGCGGAGACCCAATATATGCAGCAGCAGCTGGTACTGTTCAAAGAGTAGGTTACGGCTGGAACGGAGGAGCCGGCAATTATGTTAGAATAATACATCATTTTGCTGGTGGAGATGTAATAACGATGTATGGACACTTGCAGACAATTTTAGTTAAGCCCGACCAGCCGGTTTCTCAGGGAGAGATTATTGCTTTAATGGGAGGAAAGCCAGGTATGGCAGGAGCTGGAATATCTACTGGCTGTCACGTGCATTTTGATGTAAGAGGTTCTAGAAATCCATTCTCAAAATAGAAATAAAGTAAATAAACAACAGAGAGTATTTTATTCTCTGTTTTTTTGTTATAATATTATAATGAAAAAGATTATAATATTTTCTCTTGTGATTTTCTTGTTAGTTCCTGTTTTTGTTTCTGCTCAGCAATCATGCGTTCCATGTTCAGAGCCAGGAGGACTGGTCCCCTGCGGCAGAAAGTGCGATGATCTTTCTACTCCAAGAGATGAGTGTTTGCCTTGTACTTTGTGTGACTTTTTTGTAGTGATTGATCAAATGATTGACATGATAATTTCAGGCCCTTTGTTAATTATCATGATTATTTTGATTATAGGGCTTATAACTATAACAGCTTATGCCAGAAGAGGGTCTTCTGAAATAATTAATAAAGTTAAAAGAGCCTTAACAGGAGTAGTAATAGGAATTATTATTATTTATGGCGCCTGGGTTATTATTTACGCAGTTTTATTGGCAATAGGAGCTGTTACTTGGTCAGGATTAAATAATCTATGGATTATTAACTGTCCTGCTTATGTTCAGCCAGCGCCACCAGTATTAATAACAACCCATTGCGGAGATGGAATTATCCAAAGACCTAATAGCAGCGGTTTTATTGAAATCTGCGATGGAACTAGTTTAGGAGGACAAAGTTGTAGAAGCAGGGGTTTTGAGTCAGGAGATCTTTTGTGTCTTGGGGATTGTTCTGGGTTTGATGAGTCTAACTGTGTTCCCTATGCCCAGCCCATTGGGCCATCTTTGCCCACGCCTGTTCCTACGAATCCAACGCCTCTAGTAACTCTTCCCCCGCCAGGCAGCATGTCAGTAATAGTGACAGTTATGAATCTTGACGGAGCAGGGCTTCCTTATCCTTCAGGAGACGTTACCTGCGCTAAACTAGGTTATTCATATTGTGAAATAGTTGAAGGGGCAATAATCGGCAAACACAGTGGCGGTTTTGATGTAGTAAATGCTGCTTGTAGCCGTGTTTTTGCAGACGGGAGGCATGCCAGGCCTATTCTAAGAGTTAGGTGCCACGTGTGTCCAACTCCTTCGATGCTGAACCCAACCATACCATCTACTCAGCCTCCAATAGATAACGCTCCTACTATTTCTCCTATCGGACCTAAGTCTGTTGACGAGGGTCAGATGTTAAGTTTTACAGTATCGGGAACAGATCCAGACAATGATCCTTTAAATTATTCTACCCTTAACGCTCTTAACCAGGTTTCTCCAACTGATCCTCCAGGGGTTGCTCCCGGCTCTAACCTTAATCAGACAACAGGACTTTTTACATGGACGCCCACTTTTAACCAGGCAGGAACATATACTATTACATTTATTGTTTCAGACGGTCAGTTAACAGATATGGAAACGATAACTATCATTGTGAATAATGTAAATGGGGCTCCAACACTAAACAGCATAGGAGATAAAACAGTTGCTCAAAACAATGTTTTATCATTCATTATTACCGGTCAAGATCCAGACAACAATCCTTTAACCTATTCTGTTCAGGGGAATCCTATGGGAGCTAGTTTTAACAGCACAACAGGGCTTTTCACTTGGATACCAGTTATAACGGGCAGTTATAACATAACCTTTAGTGTTTCAGATGGTTCTCTTAGTGATTCAGAAGCAATAACTATTACTGTTACACCCTAACATATATATGCAAATTATTACATTAAATGATATAATTGAAAAATGAGGATTTTTGCAATAATTTTCTTAATAGTTATAGCCTTATCTTTTACTCCTGATTTTGTTTTTGCTCAAGTTCCGAGAACTAATTGCCCTACAGACATTGATCCAAACGCCCTGCTTCCTTGCGGAGGACCAACTTGTCCCTGCACCTTGTGTGATTTTTTTGTATTAATCCAAAACCTTGTTAATTTTGCCCTAACCAGGGTAGTACCTGCTATAGCAGCTTTAATGATACTAATAGCAGGCGCTATGATGGTTTCGGCTTATGCTGGTCAATCAGGACCTGAAATGATAAGCAGGGCAAAGAAGCTTTTAGGCGCCTTAGTAATAGGCCTTTTTATTGTTTATCTTGCTTGGGTAATTATTAATATGTTTTTAATGTCTATCGGTGTAGCTTCATGGACTGGCTTGGGGCAATGGTGGACCATTAATTGCCAAGCTCCAGCAGGTACGCCCATACCTCCTATCACAATGCCAGGATGTACAGATTCTGCAGCTCTAAATTATAATCCGCTTGCTACTGTAGATGATGGAACTTGTGTCTACGCTCCTGTTACAGTATTAGGGTGTACAGATTCTGCAGCGACGAATTATAATCCAGCAGCTACGATAGACGACGGTTCTTGTATTTATCCTCCAATCCCGATACCGGGTTGTACAGATCCTGTAGCTGTAAATTATAATCCTAGTGCCAGCTCGGATGATGGTTCTTGCAATTATTGTGGTAATAGTGTTTTTAATTCTGGTGAACAATGTGACTGTGGAACAGATGGCGCTTGTACGTTTTCAGAATTAAACAATAATACATGTCAAAGCATAGGATCAGGGTTTACAGACGGAATTTTATTTTGTAATAATAATTGTACATTTGATACAAGCGGTTGTACAACATGTAATAATGGATTAGCCCAAACGCCGATTGAAGAATGCGATATGTCTGATTTGGACGGACAGGATTGTCAGTCCTTAGGATTTCCAGGAGGCGGAAATTTAATTTGTACTTCTTCTTGCACTTTTGATACGAGCGGTTGTATTAGTACTCCGCCGGTGCAAGGATGTATGGATATTAATGCTATAAACTTTGATCCAGCAGCTACGGTAGATGACGGTTCTTGTAATTATTGCGGCAATAACATAATTAATTCAGGAGAAACATGCGATGGAACTACTCATGGAACTGCAACCTGCGCTGATTACGGTTTAGCTCCAGGAGCCTTAGCGTGTTTGCCAGACTGTTCAGGGTTTGATACAACAGGCTGCGGACCTGTTCTTCCGCCAACAGCAGGAGATCGCTTATGGAACTGCCAGTTTAACGGCGTTACAATGTCTAAATTGGCAGGGTTTGATCCAACAAACAACTCAGTTTATTTATTAGGTTATTGGTCAGTAAATATGATTAACTCAACAGACGGTTTTAATTGGTTCACTACATGCCAGCCAGGATGGTTTGGTATGGTTGGCAGCCAGGGGTGGAAAGATCTAGATAATTTTGCCAGCACTCATCCAGACGGGGACTATATAGCTTATGCTGGTTTTGACGGTTCTTATTTATTCTTTACAGTGCAAAGTGGTCTATTAACGCTTAATCAAGATCTTTGTTCAGCTTGTCCTAATAACAGTCAAGGATTGTGTGATCCGACAGTATGTTCTAATCTGGGAAGCACCTGCCGCAACGTTGTGGTATCCATTCTGGGCGGGTCTTTTGGCAATATGTGTGTGAAAGAAAATAGTTGTAGTTCTTGCGGAATGGTTGTTGGAGATATATGTAACGCAATAGAGTGCACTGCTATTGGTCCTGCCTGTTCATATAATCCTGCCTTAGGAACTTGCCAGTAATATATTTTAATTGACAAAAGCCATTAATTTTGTTATTTTTGAGCTATATTGTAGCCTCGCTAGCTCAATTGGCAGAGCAGATCCCTCTTAAGGATAAGGTTGAAGGTTCGAGTCCTTCGCGAGGCACAAGAAAGGGCTTGCCCCTTTTTTGTTTATTTGGTATAAATAAGAAAACATATGTTGAAACAAGAAGATAAATCAAAATTAATACAAGAGAATAAGCTGCACGAGGCAGATACTGGTTCTGCGGATGTGCAGATTGTTTTGCTTTCAGAGGAAATAAAACAACTTTTGTCTCATTTAAAAAAACACCCAAAAGACTTTCATTCTAAAAGAGGCCTTTTAAAAATGGTTTCTAAGAGAAGAAAGCTGATGAAGTACTTAAAAAAAGAAGATGAAAAAAGATATTCTGGCCTGGTTAAAAAAGTAGGGCTAAAGAAATAATATGATTAATAAACATTCAGGACATAGAGTGGCGGTGTTAATAGATGTTCAAAACCTTTATCACTCAGCTAAAAATCTATACAATGCCAGGGTTAATTTCCGGGAGATTTTAAAAATAGCAGTTTCAGAGAGGTGTTTAATAAGGGCTTTTGGCTATGTTGTAAGTACTAAAACAGGAGAAGAAAAACCTTTCTTTGATGCTTTAACAAAACTAGGCATAGAAACCAGGGTAAGGGAGCTTCAAGAGTTTTACGGAGGACAGAAAAAAGCTGATTGGGATGTAGGTATAGTAATTGATGCTATAAGGATTTCTCCGAGTGTTGATGTTTTAGTTCTGGTTTCAGGAGACGGAGATTTTATTTCTTTAGTAGAATATTTAAAGAACCAGGGTAAAAGAGTAGAGGTTATGGCTTTTGGCAAGTCAGCCTCTGGAAAACTAAAAGAAGAAGCAGATGAATTTGTTGATTTTTGTGAAAATCCTAAGAAGTTCTTAATTAAAAAATGAATAGCAAAAAGTTTAGTTTAAAACTAGGAGAAAAAGATTTAGAAGTAGAGATTAATGATTTGGCAGAGCAGGCAGCAGGATCTGCTTTTGTAAGATACGGAGATACTCTAATCTTAACTACCTGCTGCATGTCAAAACAAGACCGAGAGAACCTCGGCTTTTTTCCTTTAACTGTTGAATATCAGGAAAAATATTATGCTGCGGGAAAGATAAAAGGAGCTCGTTACGTAAGAAGAGAAGGAAAGCCTTCTGACGAGGCTATCTTAAACTCCAGATTAATAGACAGATCTATTAGGCCCTTGTTCCCAAAAGGTTTGAAGAGAGAGGTTCAGGTTATTTCCACTGTATTGGCCTGGGACGAAGAGAATGATCCGGATGTTTTAGCTTTAATTTCAGCCTCTATTGCTCTTTCTATTTCTAATATACCTTTCGCAGGCCCCATAGGAGCTGTGAGAGTTTCTAAGAAAGATAACGAATTATTGATTAATGCAAAATACGAAGACAGGAATAATAACGGATCAGGCGCTATTTTTGTAGGAACAGAAAGAGATAAGCAGATACTTATTAATATGATTGAAGGGGAGTTTGAAGAGTTTGAGGAAAAAGATGTTTTAGAATCCTTAAATTTTTCTTTAAAGGATATTAAAAGATTAATTGATTTTCAAAAAGATATTCAAAAGAAACTTGGCAAAGAGAAGATTAAAATAGAAGAACCAGATCTAGAAGATCTTAAAAAGAAATCAGACAAGTTTTTAAAACAGGTGGAAAAGGTTTTCTTTGAGAAGGACAAAGGAAAAAGAAACAATGACTTAGATGAAATAAAGAATAATCTAATTGATTTTATTAAAGAGGAGTATCCAGAAGATGACAGCAAAGTAGAACAGGCAAAAGAGCTTTTCGATCAAGAACAGGATAGATTACTTCACGAAAATATTATAAAATATGATAAGAGGCCGGATTTAAGAAAACTAGATGAAGTTAGAAAAATAGAGTGTCAAGTGGGAATTATCCCTAGAGCCCATGGATCAGGATTGTTCTCTAGGGGTCTTACAAAGGCATTATCTGTTTTAACTCTAGGACCTCCGGGAGACAAGCAGCTTTTAGAGGGCATGGAAATAGTCGGCCAGAAAAGATTTATGCACCATTATAATTTTCCTCCTTACTCTGCAGGAGAAACTGGTTTTTTAAGAGGTCCTGGCAGAAGGGAAATAGGTCATGGAATGTTGGTTGAAAAGGCCTTAAGGCCGCTGCTTCCTACTGTTGATGACTTTCCTTATACCATAAGGATTGTTACAGAGATACTGTCTTCAAACGGCTCTACATCCCAGGCTTCAGTCTCCAGTTCTTGCTTAGCCCTGCAAGATGCAGGAGTCCCGATTAAAGGAACGGCAGCTGGTATTGCTGTTGGCTTAGTCACCGAACAAGGAGTTAAAAAATGGAAAGTCCTGACAGATATTCAGGGGCCAGAAGATCATCATGGAGACATGGACTTTAAAGTAGCTGGTACAGAAAAAGGGATTACAGCAATTCAAATGGATGTTAAAATAGATGGAATAATACCAGAGATAGCTAAAGAAGCTTTAGAAAGAGCCAAAAAGGCAAGGCTGGAAATACTGTCTGCAATGAAAAAAACAATAGCTTCTCCGAGAGAAAGTCTTTCCCCTTATGCTCCAAGGATAATTACCTTGCAGATTAATCCTGAGAAGATAAGAGAAGTTATAGGCCCTGGAGGCAAAGTTATTAATGAGATTATTGATAAAACAGGAGCTGCAATAGACATTGAAGATTCTGGCTTAATATTCGTTACAGGAGAAAAAGAAGAAGCTGCCAAAAAAGCAGTTTCCTGGATAAAAAGCATCACTAGGGAGGTTAAAGTTGGCGAGGTATTTGAAGGTAAGGTTAAAAGGATTCTTGTCTTCGGAGCTTTTGTTGAAATTCTGCCGGGCCAAGAAGGCTTAATTCATATATCAAAACTTTCTGATAAAAGAGTTAATAAAGTTGAAGATGTTTTGAAATTAGGAGATAAAGTTGTTGCAAAAGTAATTTCTATTGACGAGCAAGGAAGAATAAATCTGGCTCTTATTAAAAAATAATTATGGATGAGCCGAAGGTTTTAATTTCAAAAAAATCCATTAGAACAATGGGAAAAGACATGGTTCGTGTTAAACGAGATGAACTTGACGTTGAAGAAAAGGGAAAAGATGATCAAAAAGCTTTATTTAAAGAGGTTGAAAAAAGAAAACAGGAGGAGGAAAGATTAATATCTTTGCAAGAGCAAGGAAAGAAAATTGTCCAAGAGGCCCGTCAAAAGCGGGAATCCGTTGACGTTAAAGCTTTGGCAGACAAGCAAGAAGAAATGAAAAAACAACAGGAAGCTAAGAGAACTGCAGCCTTGCAAGAATCAAGAAAAAAAGCAGAACAGGAAGATGAAAAAAGAGAACAAGAAGAAAGCAAGATGGTAGAGACCAAAAGAATACCTGAAAAACCTGCAGCTATGCCAAAAGCTGTAGCTGAAAGAACAGAGAATGAAAAAGAAGAAATATCTCAAAAAGATATGAAAAAGGAAGAGCTTTTAGAAAAAAGAAAAGCAATAGGGCAAGAAAAGACAAAAATCCAAGAAGAACTTAAAAGTTTGGACCCGGACAAAAAGCCTTTGGATATTAAGAAAAAGGCCATTTTAGAAGAGATAAGAACAGTCGAGCTTAGTTTTCAAGAAACTAAAATTAAAGAAGATGAAATAGAGCAAAAGCTTTCAGTGATTGAGAAAAGAGAAGCTCAGGCTAAAAACCCCCAGCAAAGAAGGTCTTTGGAAAAAAAGAGATGGAAACTCGAGAAAAAGAGAGAGGAAATAGAGAAAAAGAGATGGCCTGAAGATGAAAAATTAGAGCAGCTTGAGGCCAGGCTAAAGAGCATAGAAAGGGAAAGTAAGGGCATGGAAGCAAAAGAGCAGGAACTTTTAAGTAAACAAAAAGAGATTAATAAAAAAGAGCAGGATAATAATTTAAAAATAGAAAGAATTGATTTGGAAGAAACGTTAAAAGATATGGCAGAAAGCAAGGTCGTGTTTGAGGGTAAGGTGAACATTTTATTTAAGAATAATGAAGAGGCAAAAAACAACCTAAACGTTATTTTAGCAGAAGAAAAAAAGGTTGAGCAAGAAAAAGCAGAAACTGAGAATAAAGAAAGAGCAGCTGAGAGTAATTCTCAACGAAGAGAGCTGGAAAAAGCCAGATGGCAGATAGAAGAAAGAAGAAGACAAACAGAGTCAAAGAGATGGAAGTTGGAGGAGGAAAGAGCAAAAATCTCCCAGGATTTAAAAGATTCTCAAAATAGATTGAAAGCTGTCTTAGATAAAAAGGAAAGCATTTCTAAGAGAATTGAAGAAATAGATCTTTTATTACAAGGGAAGACCCCGATTGTTCCACCAAAACCATTTATTCAGTCCACTGAACAACCCAAAAGGGAGGAACCCAAAGAAGATCTAAAAAGGGGAGAACCTAAAGAAAAGCCTGAAAAAGAAGAACCTAAGAAAGAACCTAAAAAAGAAGAACCTTTGAAGGAAAAAACCAAGGAGGAAATCTTAAAAGAAGTAGAGGAAGAGAGAATAGTTAGAATAGAAGAAGCCAGAAAAAGAATAGATACCTTAAAAAAAGCAGCCCTAGAAAGAAAAGAAAGGCAGGAGCAGATGAAAAAAGCTGTCATGCCCTCAAATGCCAGGCAGAAATTGGAGCCTGTCCATGAAGATCCTGATCCTGGAAAAGAAGAGAGAAGAGCAGAAATAATGAGCCGTTTGAGAACGCCTGTTTCTATATATAAGAAGATTAGTAAATCTGATGATAGAAAACAGACAGGTGTTCCAACATCAGAAGAAATTATCAGGGTTGTCCCTAAAAAACCAAGTTTTAAAGAAAAGCTTTGGGTGAGGGCATTAATCGTTGCGGCCACCCTAGTTGTTTTAGCCGGGATACTTACTTTTTGGTATTGGTATTTTAGGATTAGAACTTCAGTTCCTGCTTACCCTCCAGGATATGAAAGGGAAAGAGAGGGAATCAGCATTCCCACAGCTCTGTTTAACGTTACAGATACTACCATAATAACAATATCTGATAAAAAAGATCTTTCAGAATCTATCAAGAAGACCTTGGAGTCTTTCCAGCGTGTGGACAGATTTAAGCGCATAATTATTAAAAAAGAAGGAGAAATTGTTGGAGTAAAAGAATTATTTGAATTGTTAGAAGTTAATATTACAGAGAACTTTTACGATAATATACTAGATGAGCCAACTATGTTTATATATTCACAGGGCCAGGGAAATAGATTTGGCTTTGTTGTTAAAACTTCTACTTCAGCTAAAGATCTGAATATTGTTTTGAAGGCAGCAGAGCCTACAGCAGAGACAGACTTTGAACCTCTTTTTGTCTTAATGGGCAAAAAAGGTAAGGCCGTAGCCCCTTATTTTAAAAATGCTGTAGACATGGAAGACTATACAGGCCTTGATTTTAGGTTCAAGACGTTGGATCAAAATGATCTGGCTATCACTTATGCTGCAACTGATTATTATTTTGCATTTTCTTCTTCCTGGGAAAGCATGGAAAGTCTTTTAATGGAGCTTCAAAACTTTTTAGAAAACAAGGTTTTGACGAATGATTTAAAGCAGGGAGACCAGGGAAAGCAGGTTTCTCTTTTGCAGGGTTGGTTAGCAAAAGATTTAAGTATTGATAGCCCAGGATTTATTTCCGGCATTTACAACCAAGAAACAAAAGATTATGTTATTCTGTTTCAAGAGAAATATGCCTCAGACATATTAATACCCCAAGGTCAAACCAAAGGGACAGGAATTGTTGATTTAGCCACAAGAAGAAAACTAAACAATCTTTATTCTGATTTTTAATTAAAAACAATATGACAAAGGAGATATTAGACGAACTTAAAGAAAAGCTTAAAAAGCAAAAAGAGGTTTTAGAAAAAGAGCTTTCTGGGTTTGCCAAAAAAGATGAAAATCTTAAGGGCGACTGGGATACAAAGTACCCAAAAGCAAATGGAGCAACTGGCAGCGCGGCTTTAGAGGATGCAGCAGATCAGGTAGAAGCTTATGCCAATCTTCTTCCAGTAGAGCATGATATGGAGTTGCGTCTTCAGGATATAGATGCGGCTTTAGAGAAAATAAAGAAGGGTAATTACGGCAAATGCGACAAGTGCGGCAAGGATATTGATATAGAAAGATTAAAAGTATATCCAGAAGCAAGATTTTGCGTTAAATGTGAAAAGTAAGGCCGGCCTTGGCCTTAAGTTAATAAAAACAGCCCTGATGAACATCGGGGTTGTTTTTTTGAGCGCCTGGCAGGAGTTGAACCCGCAACCTCTGCGTCCGAAGCGCAGCGCTCTATCCAGTTGAGCTACAGGCGCGCTTTTTTATCTTACCATATATTTTAATTGAAAAAAAGGGGGTTTTAGTATAGGATAAAAGTAATGAATATACCTAAAAATGTAAAAGATATTATCAAAAAGCTGGAGAATAAAAAATTCCAGGCCTATTTAGTTGGCGGTTGCGTAAGGGATTTGTTAAGGGGAGAAAAACCAAAGGACTGGGATATTTCTGTTTCAGCTAAGCCAGAAGATATTCAAAAGATATTTCCTGATAGTTTCTGCAACAATGAATTCGGCACAGTTAATGTTGCGGGAGTGGAAATCACCCCTTTCAGAACAGAAGAAAAGTACACAGACAAAAGACATCCTGATAAGATTGAATGGGTTGAAACAATAGAACAAGATCTTTCTCGCAGAGACTTTACTGTAAATGCTTTAGCTCTTAGGGTTGGTCCAGGGCAAGCTACCGAAATAGTAGATCTATACGATGGAAGAGAAGATGTAAAGAAGAAAATAATACGTGCTGTTGGTAAGCCAGAAGATAGGTTTTCAGAAGATGCTTTAAGAATGATGAGGGCAGTAAGATTTGCAACTGTTTTGGGCTGGAAAATAGAAGATAATACTAAAAAAGCAATTAAACAGAACTCTTCTTTGCTTAGGGCTATTTCCAAAGAAAGAATAAGGGATGAGCTTCTAAAGATTATTATGGCAGACAAAGCAGCTTTTGGAATAGAGTTATTAAGAGAGCTTGATCTTTTAATATATATTATCCCGGAGCTTGAAGAGAATTACGGAGTTTCACAGAACAAGCATCATATTTATGACTGCTATAAGCATGCAGTACTATCTTTAGAATTTGCTGCTAAAAGGAAGTTTAATATGCATGTTAGAATGGCCTCTCTTTTGCACGATATTGGAAAACCGGCAGCCAAAAGAGGCAAGGGCGAAGATGCTACTTTTTACAACCATGAGATGATTGGAGCTAAAATGACAGTTAAGATTCTTGATAGATTAAGGTTTCCCAAGAAAGACATAGAGAAAATATCAAAGCTTGTCAGGTACCATTTATTTTATTATAACGTAGGAGAGGTTTCAGAAGCTTCTGTTAGAAGATTATTAAGAAAAGTAGGTTCTGAGAACATAGATGAGCTTTTGCAGTTGAGAATGGCAGACAGGATTGGCTCTGGTTGTCCTAAGGCGGAACCCTACAAGCTGCGCCACTTAAGATATGTTATAGAAAAGGTTTCCAAAGACCCGGTTTCTGTAAATATGCTTAAGGTTTCAGGCGAGGATGTGATGAAAGAGCTAAAAGAAAAGCCAGGTCCCAAAATAGGCCAGGTTTTAGATATCCTTTTAGGCTATGTTTTAGCAGATCCTAAAAAGAATAAAAAGGATTTTCTTAAAAAAGAGATCACTAAATTAGGCAAATTAAAAGATAAGGAATTAGAAAGGGTAGCTTTTGATGCTAAAAAAGAGAGAGATGAGATTATAACAAAAGAGGATAAAATGACCAAAGAAAAGTACTGGGTCACTTAACGGGGCGTGGTGTAGTGGCAACACATACCCTTCGGGAGGGTATAATCTGAGTTCGATTCTCGGCGCCCCGAATTAATTTAGTGTTTTTGTTAAAAATGAAAAAGAAAATTTTCTTAATTGTTATCTTTCTATTTTTATTAACAATAATAGTAGTATTAAAAAATTACAGCGAAAAAAAACAAGGTCGGGTTTGTTTTGAAAGCTATTGCTTTAATGTCGAATTAGCTGTAACGCCTGAACAAAGAAGAAACGGTTTAATGTTTAGAGAAAATCTGGGCCCAAAAGAAGGAATGCTCTTTGTTTATGATAAAGAAGAAATGTATTATTTTTGGATGAAGAACACTTTGATTTCCTTGGATATAATATGGATTAATAACAACAAAGAAGTTGTTTTCATTAGCGAGAACGTTCAACCGTGCAAGAATGTTTCTTGTCCTGCTATAAAACCGTCTGAAAATGCAAAATATATTTTAGAGATAAATGGAGGCATTTGCCAAAAAATTGGACTAGCTATCGGGGATAAAATAAGTATAGAGTATTAATCGGGCTCATAGTAAAGTGGTATTACGCGACATTCGCATTGTCGAGGCCTGGGTTCGATTCCCAGTGAGTCCACATATGAACGGTTCAGGGTCAAGAGATTTTATTTTAGGGAAAGTAGAGTATTTTTTAATACCCAGGATTTTTTATTATTTTTTTTGTATTCCCTTTAAAGTTATTTTTAAGTTATTCTTTCAATTAGAAGTAGAAACTCAAGAAGATTTAAAAAACCTTCAAGGTCCTTTAGTTCTTGCCTCTTCTCATGCTTCCTGGGTGGACCCCTTTTTAATAGGCGCTGCATTTCCTCTTTCAACCAAAGTAGCTCCTATCCATTACGCAACTTGGTGGAAGTATTATTACTTTCCTCCTTTCATTCTGCTAATATGGCTTGTCGGGGGTTTTCCTGTTAGAAAGGGAGTTGGCTTAGACAAGTCATTAGTGGTAGCTTCAAGGATATTAAAGCAAGGAGGAACTATAGGAGTTTTTCCTTCTGGCAAAAGAGCTAGAAAGTGGAATGAATATTATCAGCCAAGAGCTAAAAGGGGGGCAGCTTATCTAGCTATTAAAAACAATGCTCCGGTTCTTCCTGTTAAAATAGAAGGAAATGTTGGGATGAAATTTTCCGGGTTTTTAATAAGAAAATACAAGATCAAAGTTAAAGTTGGTAAGGCTTTTTATCTTGCTTCTCAGGATTTGAATAATCCAGAAAATCTTAATAATCCTTCTAATTTGATAATGGATAAGATAAGTGAATTATAGAGCTTGACACCTTTTATTGGTAAGATATTATTATCTTATAGAGGATTCTACGGAGTGGTCATCCGTGTGGCCGCTTTTTAAAATTAAGAGAAATATAATGAACAAAGAAAGACTTTATTTCCAAGACGAAGAGGAAGAGGATACGGAAGACGAAGAATAAATAAAAACAACCCCGATTTAACGGGGTTGTTTTTATTCACGTTTAGCGTCCTCCAAACTTTCTATCTCTCTTGTTTCTCCAGCAGTCTCTGCAATAGATTGGCCTGTCTGGAGCAGGTTCAAAAGGAAGTTCTGTTATCTTTGCTTGACACTCAGAACATTCCCAGTCACCCTGAACCATTTCTCTAGGTTCTCTTGGAGTAAAGTTTCTGTTTGGACGATCATTTGATCTGTCGAAATTCATATATTTTGCTTTAAAAAAATAAAGCGACCTTTTTGACTTTTAAGCCGCCTATCTACTTTGCCTATATTTTTTTAGAATATGACTCGTTAAAATACTCGACTCTATAGCCTTAAATACATTATACTCTTTATATAAAAAAAGTCAACCCCCTTGCCGTAACAAGCTAATTTTGTTGCAATCTTGTCTGGTCGCATCGTCAGTGGTATAATTAAAATATTATAAATTAAACACATAATAATATGCAAGAATTTTTTCAAGGCAAAAAGCATGCAATAGCTGGATTAGCCGGCGTTTTAACTGTTTTTCTTTTAGTTTTAACAATTTCCAGCGGAGTGGACATTGTTAACAAAATAAAACAGTCAAAGTATATTGGTCAAGACGCTGAGTTTAAAAATACTATTGTTATCACAGATACGGGGGAGGTTTATGCTGCTCCGGATCTGGCGTTAGTTAATTTAATGGTTGTTAATGAGGCCAAAACAGTTGCAGAGGCAATGTCAGAAAACGCAAAAAGAATGAACAAGGTTATAGAAGAAATGAAATCTTTGGACATAGAAGAAAAAGACCTGAAAACTGTTTCTTACAACATTTATCCCCGCTATGAGTACGAAAGAGATCAATTTGGCAATACAATATACAGCAAGAGAATTTTAGCGGGCTATGAAGTCAGCCAAAGTCTGCAGATCAAAATAAGGAATTTAGAAAACATTGGTCAGGTTATAGAAAAAGGCACTGCTGTTGGAGCTAATGATGTTGGCAATTTGCAGTTTACAATAGACAACCAGGACGATTTTAAAAAGCAAGCCAGAGAACAAGCAATAAACAAGGCAAGACAGAAAGCGGAGCAAATGGCTTCTCAGCTAGGTGTTAGATTAGGTAGAGTGACAAGCTTTTCAGAAAATTTCTATGTCCCTTATTACGGAGCACTGGATTATGAAATGGAGTCAGGCAAAGGTGGGGCAGCGCCGGCTCCTGATATTCAGACAGGAGAGAATAAAATAAGCGTATCTGTTGTAATTACTTACGAGATATACTAAATGGAGCTTAAAATAGGAGTAATACTGGGAATTGCATTCTTGGCAGTATACTTTTCACCAAGCACAGTAAAAGCTGCAGTTATTGGAGCACCTTTTGTGCCAGCTACTCTTAAAGCAGTTAAAAAAGGTCTTGAAATGGCTCGTTTAAGATCTGGAGAAACTTTTTATGATTTAGGTTCTGGCACAGGAAGAGTTTTAATTATCGCAGCCAAAAAGTTTTCTGCTAATGTTGTTGGTTTTGAATATTCAAGACCTCTTTATGTATTCTCTAGGATTAATATGTTTTTAAGAGGGATTAAGGGGAAAGTATATAATAAGAACTTTTTTGAAGATGATATTGGTCTTGAAAAAGCAGACGTTATATTTTTATTCTTAACTTCCAAGGCTTTCCCCAAGCTTAGGTCAAGGCTGGAGAATGAAGTAAGGCCGGGCACAAGAATAATTGTTTATCTTTCCCCCTTGCTTTTCTGGGAGCCAGATGAAGAAATTACTTTAAAAGATAAAACAAAGGTTAGATTGTATATAAAAAGATGAGCTTTATAAAAGACTTTAAAGTTATTTGGATTTATTTGAGAAAGTATAAAAAAGAGGTTGTTAAAATCTCTTTTTTAGCTGTGTTTTTTGCTGTTGCCTCAGGAATTATTCCATATATTTACGGCAGGCTGGTAGACATTGTTTCTTTAAGTTCTTTTTCTTCTCTCGTTCTGGCTTTTCTTGGATTGTGGGCTTTGCTTAGTTTGGTTTCAGAAGTTTTTAGAAGAGTAGTTGCTCTAAGGGGTGCTTTCTTAGGGTTTGAATCTTCGGCTGACCTGGTTTTAGAAAGCGCTTCTCATGTTATAAGCTTGCCGTTAAGTTTTCATAAAGAGAACAGAGTAGGAGAGGTTGTTTCCAGAATTACCAGAGCAGGAGATCATTTGAGAGATATTATTGAGAATACTTTATTCTGGATACTTCCTCAATTTTTAACAGTTGCTATTGGTCTTATTGTTTTGTTTATAATAAACTGGCAGTTGTTTTTAGGTATAATTGTCATATTCGTCTTTTCTATTACAATAACTTTCCTAAGAGCTCCTCTTTTAATGAGGGGCCAAAAAGAAGTTAATAAGAGGTTTGATTTTGCCGTTGGAACTTTGAACGACTCTTTTTTAAATATTCAGACAATAAAATCTTCTTCTGCAGAGGCTTTCCAGGGAGATAAAATAAGAGAAGTTTATAAAAAAGAAATAGTTTCTTCTCAGAAAAAGGTTGCCTCTATTTGGGAGAACACAACTTTTTTCCAGGAAGTTATCTTTTCTTTGGGTTTTGTCCTGGTTTTTTCCTGGGCATTATTCCTTTTAAGCAACAAAACTATTAGTTCGGGCGTATTGATAATGTTCTTGGGCTATTTAAACCTCACTAGAATGCCCTTAAGGTTTATTTTATGGCAGTGGCTGGCAGTTCAAAGAGGATTAACAACTATTAAAAGATCCAGAGAGCTTTTAAAGATTAAAGCAGAAGATTATAATGACAAAGGAAGGGTTTTAGCTAACGTTAAAGGCAAGGTAGATTTTAAAAATGTTAGTTTTAACTATGAAGGCAAGTCCTTGGTTTTGAAGAGCATAAGCTTTAAAGCAAGGCCTGGAGAAAAGATTGCTTTGGTTGGAGGATCTGGGGGCGGTAAAACAACAGTAGCAGATCTTTTGTCTTTATATTATAAGGCGAAGAAAGGAGAGATATTAATAGATGATGTTAATATCAAAAAGCTTAACCTTTCTTTTTTAAGAAGCATAATAGCCTATGTTCCCCAGGAAATCGTTCTGTTTAATGATACAATTAAAAACAATATCTTGTACGGCAGGCCGTCAGCTTCAGAAAAAGATATTCTGGAGGCAGCTAGAATAGCTAACGCAGACCATTTTATATCCCGGCTTCCTCAAAAGTATGATACTTTGGTTGGAGAAAGAGGCATCAAGCTTTCTACCGGGCAGAAGCAGAGACTGGCAATTGCCAGGGCGGTCATAAGGAATCCCAAAATACTTGTCTTAGATGAAGCAACCTCTTCTCTAGATGTTAAGTCAGAAAAGCTGGTTCAAGAAGCAATAGAGGCTTTAACAGAGAATAAAACGACATTTATTATTGCCCATCGTTTGAGCACTGTTAGGAAAGCAGACAAAATACTTGTTATAGATAAAGGTAAAATAGCAGAACAGGGCAGGCACGAGCAGTTGATGAAGAAGAAAGGATTATATCATAGTTTTTATACCTTGCAGTTTTCCGAAGATTAATATAGTATTAGCATTAGTTATTTTTAGGGGCCATAGCTCAGTTGGTAGAGTGCCCCGCTTCGGTGGGGAGGTCGGGGGTTCAATTCCCTCTGGCTCCAGTTTTTTTTACAAGTCCTGTTATCAGGACTTTTTTCTTGAAATTATTTTCTAAAAAAGTTATAAATAAATATATGAGAAAAATTTTAATAATAGCTGTTCTAATAATAATTGTTATTGCAGCAGCAGTATACTGGTTTATATCCAAACCGGAATCGGTTGTTGAGCCAGAGGAAAATTATCTTTCTATTATAGAAACAGAAACCGTTTCTTTCGGCGAGGGGCATACCTATAGTATAGATTCAGCAGAGTTTATAATATATCCTCCTGATTTGGATAATTTTAACTTTGGCTATTTTGAAGCATATAATAATGGGGAACTAGTATATGAATCGGTTCCTCAATACGCTGTTTTAGATTTTTTAGCCTTTGAAACCAGTGATGGAAAGTATTTTGTTCTTAGTGATTATTCTGGCGGAGCTCACTGCTGTTTTAAGGAATACATCTTCTTTTTAAACGATGAAGAATTAAAGCCTATTAAAGAACTTTATACTGGAAATGCCAGTATAAGAGAAGAGGATTTAGTATTAAAGGATAATAATATTTACCTTCAGGTTTTTGATGACAGATTTGCCTATTTTTATACTCCTTATGCCAATTCTTACTTTTTCTTCCAGCATTTAAAGGTTGATGGAGATGAGATTGAAATAGCTAACAGTAGTTTTGTATTAGATCATTTACAGGAAGTTGAGAAGTGCGAAAACGAGATTGAAGAGATACTGCCAGATAGTTCTTTGGACTTTGAAAGTTATGCTCCAAAACTTGTCTGCATTGCAGTTAACTATATAATAGCAAGTCAGGAAGATAAGGCCTGGAACAAGGTGCAGGATTATTTTACCAAGATTCCTTTGGAGTTTTACGGCTTAAGTGTTGATTTTGAAACATTTAAGAATGAATTTCTTGATCTCTATCAATTAGAATCATTTTCAGAAAACTAATAATATGAGAAAAACAATATTTGTTATATTAATAATAGTTATTCTTTTTATCATCGCAGTTGTTATCTCTTCTTTTTCCAATCCAGAAGAAGAACAAAAGCCAGAAGATAAAATCTGCGCAGATTGTTCTATAACCAGTTTTGAAGAATGCGTAGCTGCTGGAAACCCCGTAATGGAAAGTTATCCTAGGCAGTGCAGAGTAGGTGGTCAATTATTTGTGGAGGATATTGGCAATGAATTGGAGAAAATGGACTTAATAGTATTAGATAATCCTCGTCCCAATCAAGAAATAGAAAGTCCGCTTATAGTTCAAGGCAGAGCAAGGGGGTATTGGTTTTTTGAGGGAGATTTTCCAGTAGTTCTAGTTGATTGGGATGGCTTGATTATTGCCCAGGCAGTAGCTCAGGCCAAGTCTGACTGGATGACAGAAGATTTTGTTGAATTTGAAGCTGTTTTAGAGTTTGAAGAGCCAGACTACAGCAATAAGGGTGCATTGATTTTACAGAAAGACAATCCTTCTGGTTTACCAGAGAATGATGATGCTTTAGAGATACCCATTATTTTTAAATAAAAGAAGATTATGAAAAAATTATACATCGTTCCATTATTATTAATATTAATCTCAGCTGGCTGTTCTACTGAAGAGCCAGTTAATGTTATTCCGAAAAATAACATCATTCAAGAAAAAAACATGACAGCTTTAATTCAAACAAATAAAGGAGATATTAAAATAGAGCTATTTTCTCAAGATGCTCCAAACACAGTTGATAACTTTGTTAATTTGGCGAGGCAGGGTTTTTATAATGCTACAAAGTTTCACAGAGTCATTAAGGGTTTTATGATTCAAGGGGGAGATCCTTTAAGCAGGGATGATTCTAAAAAGGACTTATGGGGTACTGGCGGTCCAGATTATGTTTTTGCAGATGAGATTTATAAGAACAACAAGAATAATGCTGGTACTATTGCCATGGCTAACAGGGGGTCTGATACTAATGGCAGCCAATTCTTTATAAATACAGTGGATAATAATTATTTAGACGCAAAACATACTGTTTTTGGCAGAGTTATTGAGGGCATGAATGTTGTAATGGCTATTGAAAACACTCCTACAGATCAAGCTGACAGGCCCATTGAAGATATTGTTGTTCAAACAATAACAATTCAAGAAGATGAGCAGTAAAGAAGCCCCAGACTTTATTAACCTAGGCATAGTTGTTAATGATAACGGGGAGGTTTTAATGATCCGCAGGAAGAATAAAGAAAAGGGTAGGACAGGAGCAGTTTTAGAATGGGCTTTTCCTGGAGGAAGGCAGCATTTGAACGAAAGCAGGAACGAGTGCGTTAAAAGAACCATATTAGGCGAGACCGGCTATAGCATTGAAGTTGTTAAGGAAATAGTTTTAAGGATAGAACATGTTCAGTTTCCCATAATGGTAGCTTATCACCTTTGTGGGTTAAGGTCTGGAAAGCCGGTTGCTAAGCCAAAAGAGCCCAAGGAAATAGCCGAGATTAAATGGATTAAAAAGCAAGATATAAGGGATGTTATTACAACTAATCTAGATAAAAAGGTAGCCCAAGAACTAAAGATAATATGAAATATGAATAAAGTTGTTAAGGTTCTAATGTATGTTTATAGAAATAATAATGGAAAAAAAGAGTTCTTTGTATTGCATCGCAAAAGAGGAGATGTTGTTGTTCTGACTGGCCATGTAGAAGATGAAACCCTAGAACAAGCAGCAGCCAGGGAAGTTGAAGAGGAACTGGGCGTAAGGCCCGAAAATATAATAGATTTAGAAACGTTTATAGATGTTATTGTTCCAGACAAAGAAGTAAAATCAAGGGAACATGCTTTTTTAATAAAGATTCCTAATAAAGATGTTCATTTCTTAGAGGGAGACGAAAAACACCAATGGCACTCTTTAGAAGAATTGCCAGATGTCCTAACTTATTCTAATCAAAAACAGCCACTTAAAAAACTTGACAAGGTTGTTTAAATATAGTAAATTAATAATAGTTCTATGTGATTCTATTTAACCAAACAAGGCTCTTTTGAAAGGAGAAAAGAATGTTAAAGAGAATGATGTTTGTATTGTTGTCAGTTGTTGTTTTGATGGGATGTTTGTTCGTTACAGGCTGTGAGTCTGATGCAGGCACGGGAGCCGGCGTTGGTGCCCTTGCCGGAGGAGGTCTTGGGGCAATAATTGGTCACCAGTCAGGACATACTACAGAAGGTGCATTAATCGGCGCAGCAGTGGGCGGAGGAACCGGCTATGTTATCGGCAACGAGACCGATAAAAAGAAAAAGCAAGCTCAGCAAGCTCAGGTTCAGGCCCAAAACCAGGCCGCCATTCAGGCCGCCAACCAGAATGCAAATACTTTCTATGTGAACGTAACGAACAGCAACGGCTCTGTCATTCCTGTCAGAATTATGAAGCAAGGCGCTACTTACGTGGGGCCCAGAGGAGAGCAGTACGCAAAATTGCCCACCGAAGACGAACTGAAACCGATCTACGGTTTCTAATCGTGCAACAGCTAATCTGAACAATCGCAAGGGTATGTATAATAATATACATACCCTCTTTTTATTTCTGTTTATCTCGGGCAAGTTTTTATTTTACGTTATTTTTGATATAGTGGAAAACTTGACAAAGGTATTTAAAATTGGTAAATTAAAATTAGAACGCTGAGAGTATTTCTTGGCTTTAACAATTAATTATTTTAGAAGAGAAAGGAGATAAAAATGAAACTTTTCTTTGGATTGATTTTTGCTTTAATCGGAGTTATTCTTTGCGTAACGATAGTTGGAGCCATAATCGGAATTCCTTTACTAATCTTGGGAAGCTGGTTAATTTATAGTTGGCGTATCAACAAGCTCCACGATGCTATCAAAAGAGGTATTGTCGACGGGTCCCATGAGATCGCTCAGAAGAGTATTTGATTACAAGTTTCAAGGTAGGGCAAACCCATAAATTAATGGGAAAAGTGAATGGATCAGTTCTATTCACTTTTTTATTATATAGAGATTTGCTTTTTGTTTTTGGGTTGTTTTTGTTTTAAGGATATTTAAGGATATTTTTTACGGCACAATATTAGGAGGCGACGCTTCCTAAGTCTTGCCTCCTAATTTCTATGTAATAAGCCGGGCTTATCACATAGATTAAACCAGGCTTAGCGCGAATCTTATGCTTGCCTCAGGCAAGTTTTTGTTTTAAGCTCATTTTTAAGGCGGCAGAAAATTTGACAAGATTATCTAATTATGATTAAAATAAACCAGTGTGTTTTGAATGTACTTTGACAATTTAAAAAATGAAAGGGAAACAGAAAAAAGGCAGTACGTATGTTTTAGATATACTAGAGACTAAAAAGATGCAAAAGAGGATCGTTTATTTGTAGCGTCGCATTGGAATATCTATTGCGTTTTACAAATTTGTTGTAATTGGAACCATCCAAATTAGTACCAGCAAGGTACAAATATAAAAGGAGATAGTATCATGAAAATCAGAGTTGCTATAGTCGGCGTGGGAAATTGTGCCAGTTCATTTCTTCAAGGTATTGAATATTATAAAAATGTTGATGAAAATTCTCCTCCGGTGCCGGGATTGATGCACAGTAATCTTGGAGGATATCTTATTCGCGACATTGAAGTTGTCGCAGCTTTTGATGTAAACAGTAACAAAATTGGCAAGGACATTTCCGAATCCATTTGGATGTCACCGACGAATTCTCGTAAATTTGCCGATGTTCCAAATAAGAGCATTTTTGTAAGCGCGGGTTTTCTTGGAGACGGGATTGCTCCTCATATGCAGAGCTACTTTCCACTTCGTGAAGATCCGAAACGTGTCGTTGAGGTAATAAAAAACAGCGGGACAGAAATATTAATTTCATTTCTTCCCGTTGGGTCACAAAAAGCAACTCGGTTCTATGCTCAGGCTTGTCTTGACTCTAAAGTAGCTTTTATCAATGGCGTTCCAGAGTTTATCGCATCCGATTATGAATGGGCGGAGAAATTTAAACAAGCAGGAATTCCGTGTGCGGGTGATGATATTCAAAGCCAGGTTGGTGCAACCATTCTTCATCGTGTGCTTGTGAGTCTTGTGCGTGAACGCGGACAGACAATAGAAAACTCGTATCAACTTGATATTGGCGGTAATATGGATTTCGATAATCTGACGGACCGTCAGAGGCTTACCTCAAAAAAAATTTCAAAGACCGGTCCGATTATCTTTGAAGCAGGCACAAAAGATGTTAAGGTTGTTCCGGCGGATTATATTCCCTTTCTTGCCGATAACAAAATTGCTTACATTAATATTAAAGGAAGACAATTTGGCGATTTTCCTTTTGAAATTGAGCTTAAGATGTCAGTTGAAGACTCTCCAAACAATGCCGGAGTTATGGTTGATGCGGTCCGTGCCATGAAGCTTTCTCTCGACAGAGGGCTTAGTGGATATCAGGATTGGAGCGCATACTTTTTCAAGCACCCCCTTCATCTTCTTCCATTAGTAAAAGCAAGAAGTGTAGTAGAAGGTTTTATTAATGGTAAGTAACAAAAAAGTTCATGAAAAAAAGGGTAATCACATAAATGTGGTTACCCTTTTTTATTTGTTCCCTACATGAGTTTAATTGAATGGTTTGGATTAACTAAATTTACTTGATTTTCTAGTACAATAGTCAGTGGTTCTGTTCCGTAGTTAGTAAGTGTCTGTTTCTCAATATATCCGCCAGATTTTTCTGGGATGGCGATGATATCTCTGTTTAGGGTTTTAGAAAGTTTTTGTACTATTTTTTCATCAGAGGTTTTGTAATGGCATGCGATTGAGAATCCTTTAATGATTTTGAGTCCTACTGCCTCTGAAGAGGTGAGGTTTTTTGCCTCTGTTGTAGTGCGTATGTCTTCGCCGAGAATGATAGCTCCAGCGCTACCACCATAAAGCGGTATACCCCTTTGAGCCGCTTCACGAAGATAATTCTCAAAACCTGATTCGCGGATTTCTTTAAGAAGTTTTATCGTGTTGCCTCCGCCGATGTATACACCAGCAATATTGTTTACTTTATGGCGTGGATTAAGATCTTCCCACATTTCAATGGTCACAACGCCGAGTGGAGTCATGGATGAGCGAAACCATTTTAAGCAAGATTGGTACGGTTTAGAACGTATAGCGTTCGGAATATATACAAGAGGTTTTGCAAGGTTCAGTTTTTTAACGAATTGTTCGTCAAGAAGCTTCGAGTCTTTCTCGTCTCCACCTCCTGCCAGAAAAATATGTGTAGTTTTTCTATTCATTTTATTCTCCTTTTGATTTTCCATACCCGTGTTATGGGAATAACTTTTTTCTTTATTGCTTTACGTAGAAATTCTTCGTGACTTTGTTCAAATGATTCATCAATTCTCAAGACACGGTTGGCTTCAAGATTAAAATCCCGATTTACTTCTCGCCAAATCACAGAATACGTATGTTCTTGTGATACTATGAGATCTGTAAAGGATGACCATTGTTTATGGTAATAACGTACGAGCTCATAGAGATTAAGACATTGTGCTTCTTCCATAATTAATCTAATCATGGTGCGGAGTTTTGATCCTTGATTTTTGTGATTAGGCACAACATCGGATCCTGCCATTAGTGTCGCCGTCCGGATTGCATCAAGTGTCACTCTTTTATGTATTATAACACACGAGAGCGGCCCGATGCTATCAAAATAGGAAGGGGACTTGTTTATAGCCCATATAAGACGTTCAAATCCTACGCCGATATCGCTCAAAGTTGCTACGGTATTGAATGGTTGAGGTATGTTGAAGAAGAAATTCGCAACACCAATTTCCAGTCCGCCGTAGTTTATTTTGATCATCTCTGATGTTACTATGCGCCCGGTCCAATCATTATCGGCACGTTTAACCTTAAGACAAAGACCACTAACATAAAGACCAAGATTTGAGAATAAATTTAACCAATGGTCTAGCGTGTTGAAATGGTCTTTTATCGTGGCATTCCAACATTCTGTTGCGCTATGTATGAACGATGTGGAAGCACCATCAATCGTATCAACGAAGTCGATACCTTGCAATCGGATAACTGGTTGAAGCATTGAACATTGTTGTTGGTCGTCCTTTAAAGATTTGCCATAGATTAGATCATCATAGATTTGACCAGCAGTGCTCGCGAAGAGAGTCCGTTCGTCGTTGCGAATAATTGCAATGGGTGTTTCTAGTTGATATCCTTGCGCAGGAAAGAATTTACGGAAAATTTCTGCGCATTCTTTTAGTTCAAGATATAACCTGGGGGCAGGAATATTAAGAAATTGGTAGCTGTTCGCACAACTATATGAACCACAATGTGGTAAATCTCGTTTTGTGTAGTATTCCTCAAAACAAACGGGACACCGTTTTAGTTGCCAGTTTCGGCTGGCGAAAAAGTCATTGCGTGCGGCGATTATAACGGAATATAGTTCTTTCATTTTACATTCTCCTTTCAATAAAGCTTGATGGTTTTTGTCAGTAATTCTTCTGTAATTTTTGGAATTCGTTCCAGCTCTTCTTTTGTTATCCGCATAATAGTTTTCTCGTCGTATTTATTAGCGATGCGGACAATTGTTTGCCATGGTTTAGTTAGCAGTTGACCGGCTTGGCTAATTAGCAATACTTCGCAAGCGCTTTGTGTCTCTTGGTAGATTCGTTTCGCTATTTTATGCGCTGCAACATTGTATAACTTGCCAGTATAATATTTTGGATTTTTACCACACGCACCTTCAAGATTTATCGGCCTAAGTGGCGTAATTAGACCATTGATCCGATTGCCGCGGCCGACAATTCCTTCATCACCGGACTCAATTGATGAACCTATGGCAGTAAGGTATACATCGTTTCGTGTAAAATCATCTCTTGTATTAAGCCAAAGAGTTATTTCTGTCTCGGGGAGAAGTACACTTAGTCTGTTTTCAATCAATACTCTTGTCTCTGCGAGATTTTCTCGATAAACATCAATCGATTGAACATATTGGGCAATCTGTGGTAAACAGATGGTTATTCCGCATTGATGCCCGATTTTTGTTGCCATGATCTTTATATCGGTTCCGAGCCAAGGATATTTTTGTTTAGTGAGGACGGAATTAAGTTCTTCTTCAATCTTGAGTACCATTTGTTCAAGTGGAGATAGTGGAGCATATCCACATCCTATAGAAGTATCATTATTGAGAAGACGGTCGTATCCTTTCACTTCACTGATATTTCGTGGTGTAAAAAGATGAGCACGAGAACCAGTGCTCTGCTTAGTTTTTCCGGGGCCGCTTGCGCTACTAACAAACCAGTGTGTCTTTATATCTTGTTTAGAATTGATAAGGTCTCCGAACATTTTGGAAAAAAAGTTCCTGGTTTCTAGTTCAAGCAGGTCGCGCACGGGAATTTTTTCATTAGCAAAAGATACCGAAGCGCGACCGTTGAGAATTACTCGAATAGGACTTGTAATTTTTCCTTTGCCGAAATCAACTTCCGTAGTGCCACCAAGCACCGATACTTTGTCGAAGTTATGGTGCATTATAGCTCCGAAATGATTCTGTGTATAACGTGAGTACGCCACAGATAAGTTTTCAGCTAATGCATCAGCGATAGTATCGGGATGTCCAATGCCTTTTCGTTCAATAACTTCAATTTTTAGTTCGTCTAATTGAGGGGTGTGTATTATATTCAGACTTTTCATTTTTTCTCCTTTTGAACATAGATTTAATTTTCAATGAACTTTTTGTTCTTTAAGATTATCCCAAAGAATATAATAGTTTAACACTTATATGTTTTTTTGTAAAGCAATTTTAAGTAATTTATTCTTAGGCAAGCTTTTATTCTGAGACCGTTTTCAAGGTATAATTAAGCAGTATGAAATTAAAGATTAATCCATATAACAAAAAGGTTAAAAAAGTTTCAAAAAGAAAAAGACAGAATATTAAAAGCTATTGGCAATTTTGAAATTCATCATATTGGAAGTACAGCGGTGCCTGGTTTAGGGGGTAAGGGAACTGTAGATATATTAATTGGCGTAGATAATTGGAAACAAACAAAGGAAACTATCGAGAAATTAAAAAAGATTGGCTTTTTTCACTTTCATCCAAAAGAAAAAGGCAGAATGTTATTTTGTGTAAAGCCAGTTATTTTGTGTGAAGCCAGGCTTCACACAAGTTTTTAATTGTTAGTTATTTTCTAGATAAAACAAAAATCCAGTTCATTTCACTGAAAGAAAATACTTCATAGTACAATATATTAAAGCCAGTATTATTTAAATAATTCTTTAACTCCCTTTTTTTAAACATAGAGAAAATTCTAGTATCATTTTTATTCTTTTTTCTATTCTGATTTTCCGGGACTATTATCGCGAGGATGCCGTTTTTCTTTAATATTCTCCTAAAATCCAAAAGTGTGTTTGGTAAATCAGATTTATCAATATGAGTAAATGCAGAAGAACACCATATACCGTCGAATGATTTTTCATTGAACTTTAAATCAAGAAAGTCTGCTATTTCGAATTTTCCTTTACGATTTTTCTTGGCGAAATCTACCATTTTTTTTGATAAGTCAATTCCCAAACAATCTAATCCTTTTTTTGTTAAATAATCAGTATCATGACCAGAACCACAGGCAATGTCAAGAACTTTTTTCCCTGGAAGTAATTTGATGAATCTATTAATTTTATCCCCTAAAACAACAGAACCATTTTTAGTATATTCTTTAATATATTTATCGTAAAATTCTATAGTTTTTTTTGTATATTGTTTCATCTATTTTTATTTATTATAACATGGTAAAAATAAAAAGAGCAGTTGTTATTTTGTGTAAAGCCAGGCTTTACACAAATCTTGTGCTTGCCTTGGGCAAGTCTTTTGTTTTTGGGTTGTTTTTGTTTTAAGGATATTTAAGGATATTTTTTACGGCACAATATTAGGAGGCGACGCTTCCTAAGTCTTGCCTCCTAATTTCTATGTAATAAGCCGGGCTTATCACATAGATTAAACCAGGCTTAGCGCGAATCTTATGCTTGCCTCAGGCAAGTTTTTGTTTTAAGGCGGAATGTTTTAGGTCAGAATTAGATTAAAGGGAAACAGAAAAATAAATAACTTTGTTTTATAACGAAATCCATATATAATAGATATATAGGAATAAGAAGCAAAGCGCGGAAAAGGTATTGCCAAAATATATATTTATGGTATAATAAAGTATAATTTAAATAAAAGCCATGAAAAACAAAAAAGTTTTAATAGGCGTAACAGCAGGAATAGCTATATATAAAGCATGTAGTTTGGTTCGGATGTTTATCAAAAATGGTGCTGAGGTTAAAGTAGTAATGACTGATTCTGCTACTAAGTTTATCTCTCCCATTGTATTCCAGTCTTTATCTGGGAATACGGTTTATGTAGAAATGTTTAAACCAATTAGGGAGAATGCAGTTAATCATATTAATCTAGCTACTTGGTGTGATATATTTATTTTAGCACCAGCTAGCGCAAATACTATTGGGAAGATAGTTAATGGTATTGCTGATAATCTTTTAACCACCACAATTATGGCCTTGCCTAAAGATAAACCAGTTGTTATCGCTCCTGCCATGAATACAAATATGTGGGAGAATGAATTTGTTAAGAAAAATATGGACATTATTAAAAATGTAGATAATTACTATTTAATTGAACCAGAAACTGGTTTATTGGCAGAAGGACATGAGGGAAAAGGAATCTTAGCTGATATTACTAAGATATTCGATAAATCAAAAGAACTTATAAAATAAAAAATGTATCAAAATCAAGAATACAATTTAAATGAATTCTTGCAAGAAACAAGATATTGCGATTGCAGCGAACCAATAATTAAAAGTTTGGCCCATGAATTGACTAAGCATTGTTCTTCGGACACAGAAAAAGCTGTAGTTTTATTTGAATATGTTCGCGATAATATTTTATATGGATTCGGAGAATGGGGTAAAAAAGCATCTACTATTTTAGCGGAGAGAAAGGGAATGTGTACAAATAGTGCGAATTTGTTGATCGCTCTTCTCAGGGCAATTGGAATACCAAGCGGTTATGGAATTATGAGAGTTGATACCAGAGAATACTTTGGTCCTATTATGCTCCCCATGTTTAAAGATTTAGTTTCTGAGCAATCCGTACATATATATACGTATGTTTATCTTGGTGGTAGATGGGTGAAATGTGATCCTTCTGTAGACAAAGTTTTTTCAGAAAAAACCAGTTATTTTAGTCCTACAACAGAGTTGTTGATGTGGAACGGGTTAAATGATAGGGTTGATAATATAGATACTGAATATATATACAGCGATTCAGGCCCTTTTTCAAATATCGACGATAAACTCGACAAAAAACCTAGAAGTAGCACCAAAAATGCCATTAAAATAGGTAATCTATACTTAGATTTTTTAAGAGAAAATACTGTAAAAATTGACAATACAGAACAGTTGCAACCGATGTTCTTGTCTTGGCTAAAAAATAGATATCCTATTTCTTACATGTCTTTTTTACCAATAATCAAATTCAAATCTCTTGTCAGAAAAACTTCTTAAAAATAAAAAAATATTGATAACCGGAGGGCCCGTTTGGGTTCCTGTTGATAAGGTTAGGGTAATGACAAATATATTTGGAGGTTCGTTAGGATTAGAAATAGCTAAAAAGGCAGCTAAAATTGGAGGAGCTGTTGTTTTTTTATTAGGTCCTAGTAAAATAGATATTCCTCAGAATCTCCCTAAAAATTTAAAAATAATCAGATTTAAATACTTTGACGATCTTTTAAGTTTGATGAAAAAGAATATATCAGATAGATGTGATATTGTTATTCATTCTGCAGCAGTTCCCGACTATGCTCCTAAAAAAATCTATAATGGTAAAATAAAATCAGGGAAGAAAGAATTAATTATTAGCTTTAAGCCTACAATTAAAATAGTTGACCTAATAAAAAAGTGGAATTCTTCTGTATTTTTGGTAAAATTTAAATTAGAGGTAGGCTTAAGCAAAAAAGAATTAATAGATACTGCTTATAAGAGCATGATTTTTTCTAAAGCAGATTTGATGGTAGCCAACGATCTTAAAAATACATCTGGTAAACACGAAGCTTTTATTATAGATAAAAACAAAGATATAATTGAGTGCGAAGGAAAGAATATAATCGCCCAAAAGTTACTTCATAAAATAAAAAATCTGGTATGAGTTTATTTGCTATTTCATGTCTTGTTACAGCTGTTTTAACAGCTATACTTGGATTTTTAACTTTATTTAAGAATCCTAGCGATAGAATAAATCGTTCCTGGTTTTTGGTTAGTTGTGCTGTTTTTCTTTGGACAATTGGTCTTTTCGGAACGGTTGTTGCTAATAGTTCTTGGATTGCACTTTTTTTTCAGAGAGTTTTATATATAGGCACAGTCCTTATCCCAATATTATTTTTCAACTTCGCCATCATTATTTTAAAAAGAGAGGGACGCGAAAGGAGAGTTTTTTATGGTGGTTGTGTTTTAGCAATAGTATTTCTCATTCTGCTATTTAGTAAGCATTTTATCGATATAATTCCAGAAAGAACAAGCTTGAATTATTGGCCAGTTGAGACTGGTCTTTTTTATTGGTCATTTTTATTCTATTTCGCTCTCTATATGATTTATTCTCTTGTTATGCTGAAAACTGATTCTAAAAAATACGGTGGAGTTTACCAAAAGCAAATCCAATTTGTATATTATGCCGTACTTATTGGTTTTGCAGGAGGTTCTACAAATTTTTTACTAGATTTTGATCTTAATATTTATCCAGTGGGTAATCTTTTTGTTTCTCTTTATGTAGTATTAGTAGCGTACGCAGTTTTCAAGTATCAACTAATGAATATAAGATTTATTGCCACAGAGATTTTAGTTGGACTAGTGAGTGTTGTTTTGTTAGTTGATCTGTTTGTTTCTCAAAACTCTCTGCCAATATTATTATTAAAGTTAATAATTCTGATCGTTTTTGTATATTTAGGAATTTCTCTGGTGAAAAGTGTTTTAAGAGAGGTAAAACAACGCGAAGAAATGGAGATATTAACAAAGAAAGTACAAAAAGCTTATGAGGTGGAAAAGAAGGCGACCAGAGAGCTAAAGAGGTTGGGAGAGGTGAAGAATCAGTTTATTATGGCCTCCCAACACCATTTAAGAACTCCTTTAACTTCTATGAGAGGATATATTGATTTGGTTCTTACTGGTTCTTATGGCAAGGTTCCTATAAAAATTAAAGAGGCTTTAACTAAATTTGAAACATCAATAAAGAGGTTGAATAGGGTCATTAATGAATTCTTGGATATTACTCAATTTCAACTTGGCAAAGAAGTGGTAACTTTGAAGGAAGGAGTTGATTTGACGCCCATTTTTCAAGAAGTCCAGGAAGAACTAGGGTATGAGGCAAAAGCCAGGGGTATCAATCTTGAGTTTAAAATACCAAGTAACATTCCTAAGATTAAAGCAGACTCAGAAAAGCTTAAGATAGGAATGTTTAATATAGTAGATAATGCTATAAAGTATACTCAGGAGGGTAGTGTTTCTGTTGATCTTTCTGCTACAGATCATAAATTATTAATTAAGGTAAAAGATACAGGAGTAGGGATAGCGAAGGAGAACCAAAAAGAGTTGTTTAATAAGTTGTTTGAAAGGGGTCAGGACGCAATGAAGGTTCACGGTACAGGCAAGGGCATAGGTCTGTTTATAACCTCACATATTATTAAAGCCCATAACGGCAGAATTTGGGCAGAATCTGAGGGACGTGGAAAAGGAAGTACGTTCTTTATAGAATTACCTATAAAATAAAAAAACTGAAATAAGGCATTGATATATTTCAGAAAATCAGCAAAAACTGAAATATGGGGTTATGTATTTTGCAATCTGTATGTTTTTAGTATACAATTGTATGTAGATAACATACAATTTATTTTTTTGTTTATGCCTCTAAGATTTACTAAAAACCAAAGCTTAATACTCGAGTTGTTTTTTAGTGACCCAAATAAAAAGTATTATTTAAGAGAGATAGGAAAAATTCTTGGTAAGGAACCGGGTGTTTTTCAAAAAGACATTAATAAACTAGTTGATGGCGGTATTTTGTTTAGCGAATTTATTGCCAACAGCCGTTTTTTTGAATTGAATAAAGGTTATTCTCTATACGAAGAGCTAAAAAGTGTCTTTTTTAAAACAGTGGGCGTTGAGGGCAGTTTAAGAGATATACTGCGAAAAATTAAAGGCATAAATGTTGCTTTTATTTTCGGTTCTTTCGCGAAAAACAAAGAAGACTCTTTATCTGATGTTGATTTAATGATAATAGGCAAGCCGGATGATGATTTGCTTATTGGGGAGATTTCTAAATTAGAGAAAAAAATTAATAGAGAGATTAATTATCATATTTTTTCTAAAGAAGAAATTAGCAGAAAAGATTCTTTTATGATAGGCATATTGGGCGGTCCGAAAATATTTTTAATAGGCGGAGAAAATGAACTATAAAGAATTTATCGAAAAAGGACTTGTCCAAGAAGATAATATCGGTTTTGGCCAAGTAAGTAAATTACTGGAGAGGAGTTTTAGGAACATTAAAAGCGCTAAGACTCTAGTTAAAGATGATGATAAAGAAGGAGCTTTTCGTTTCGCTTATGATGCAATGCTTTTAGCCGGCAGGGCCTTAGTTTTTTCTTATAATTTAAGACCAAGAAGTATAGGTTCTCATAAAATTGTAGTAGATTTTACAGAAGAAGTTATGGGAAAAGATTATAAGATATTAATTCAGAAATTTGATAGAATGAGAAGAAAAAGAAACTATTTGATTTACGGAGTTGGCTTGGCGGTTTCTTCAACAGAGGCAGAGAACGCAATTGATACGGCCGAAGAATTTCTGAAAACAATTAAATATTTTATTAAAAAGAAAAATCCCCAAATAGAATTATTATAGAATAATTATTGACAGGTAGGGTTTTGGGGAGTTAAATGAGGTAAGGACATGAAAAAGAAGAAATATATATTATCAGTTTTTGTTATAGCTATTGTCATATTTATCTTGGTTGGTGGATATATAATTTATAGGATGTCATTTGACTATATATCTTATAGTATAAAAACTTTTGGCCAGGATAAATATAGGCTAATTATTAATACTAAAGATAAAATTACAAATAATCCTATTGGCAATGTCACGATAGATGTAATTTATATAACTGATTCTGAGGAGAAGAAAATAGTTAGTGGAAAATCAAATCGAGATGGTACGATAGTTTTTTATTTATTGCCAGGATATTATAAATGTGAAGGCAGTGGTATTTTTTTAGGAGAAACGGATATTTTAGATTTAAGAGAAAATGAAGAAATTGATTTAAAGATATGGATTCCTATTAGGTAGTTTTTATTTTAATGTATTTGACAGATATGTTAATTATGTTAATAAGAAAGATGAAGGAAAATTTACTAAAAAAGCATACAGCAGTTTTTGTCTGTATTTTGTTAATAGCTCTTTGGGCGCCAAGGAGTTTTGTTTTTGCTTCAGATTATAAGATTTATAACTGTCAATTTAGTGGTGCGTCTATGACCCAAGAGGCAGAATTTAATCCAGAAACTGGCATGGTTTCCCTAAAGGGTTTTTGGTCAATAAATAAAATAGATTATATAGATGGCGATAATTGGTTTACTACTTGTGTAGATGGTTGGTATGGTCCTGGTCCTTTTGGCAGCTATCCATGGAGAGATTTAGTCTTCTTTGCCAGCACTCATGAAGACGGAGATTATTTGGCCTATGCTGGTTATGACGGTTCTTATTTATTCTTTTCTGTGCAGAATAATATTTTAATATATCCTTTACTTTTTTCTGTTTTTCAGCCAAACGAAGATGGATTTAGTTTTGAAAATCACTGTCCAGTGTATTTTGATGAACAGCTTAACATGCCAGTAGCAAGAACTTGGGATATGTTTGTTCAGTTTTTCGGCGAAAATGCAACAATGGTAGGAGATAATAGAGGTTTTACTGCGGAACGTTATTTTGAAGAAGAATATGCTAAATATTATTCAAAATGCGGTGCTTGCGATGGTTTTTCTGGAACAAGTTTGATAAATTTTGAAAACTTAGAACAGTTAAATTCAGGAATTTTTAATATGCCTTATTACGATAATTTATATTCTCAAAACATTAATGATGATATCAGAGAAGCAATAGCATACCAACAAGGGTTTCAGTTTAGCCAAGAATCGATTTCTTATTTTAATAATTTAGAAAGACAGTCTAATAAGTCGCCCAAATTCTTTTATGAGAGAATAAAGCAATCTATTGATAATAATGAAATGTTAGTTGTTTGGATTCGAGAAATACCTAAATTTTGGGAGTTATTAAAAAAGGAGGGTGGTCATGCTCTTGTGCCTTATAAATATGAAGAAGATAATTTAAATAATAAAGGATATGTATATGTTTATGATTCTAACTATCCTGGAGACAATAATAGAATTATAGAATTTGATTTAGAAAAAGATGAATGGGCCTTTGAATTTGAAAAAGATTTTCTAATTTGGGACGGAGATATATTTGATTCTTATTTAACTATAGCGACGATTCCTTTAGATATGCGTTTGGATAGAGGTATTGCTCCTTGGGGAGTAGAAGTTCCACCATATTATTATATCGCCAGTGTTAATGAAACGATTGACCCTTTTTTTGATAATGGAAAAGGAAAAAAGATTGGTTTTCTAGACGGTGAATTTGTAGACGAATTCGAAGATGGTTTATATTTTAATATTCTAGCTCAAGGCCAAGGAGAACCTCCTGGATTTTATTATTTGCCCCAGAAAGATGTTTATGATTTAAATCTTTATGGGAGAGAAGAAGATGATATAGATTTTGTTGTATTTGGTAATCAGTTTTCAGCAAAGCTTAAGGCTGATATTGATTTGAACGCAACAGACAATATTAAATTAGATCAAAATTCTTTAACATATAGTACAGATGATGATTATAAGAATTATTCAGTTAGTTTTACAAAAGAGTTTGATAATTTGAGTAGGCTTATAGAAATTAATACAAGCATCTCAAAAGAAGATATTGATACAATAAAATTAACAGAAGGTGGTTTAGAATATATTAATAACGGAGGCGCCAAAACTTATGATTTGTTATTTAAGCAAAGGGGTGTAGATAGGGGGGAAGTTTCTTTCTCTGGCATAGAGATTAGCCAAAATGAAACTCAGGTCATTGAGATATTAAATCAAGATGACATTAATAGCTCTGAAATAATTATTGAAATTGATAAAGACAGTGATGGAATAACTGACGAGATAAAAGGAATACAGTTATTTTTTGAAGATCCGAAAAGAGAAACTAAATTGATTGTTAATACCACTAGTGAAACTTTTCATTTTATTGCTCAAGATAAAGACTCCGGAGTTTTAAAAGCAGATAAGATGGAAATTAAAAATAAGGCGGGGGTAATTTTAATAGATTATAAAAGCGAAGACATTAGTTTTAAAGCAACAATAAAAAC
This sequence comes from uncultured Candidatus Saccharibacteria bacterium, assembly GCA_964571585.1. Taxonomy (GTDB): domain Bacteria; phylum Patescibacteriota; class Minisyncoccia; order Minisyncoccales; family GWA2-38-27; genus CAZNBW01. Next base: position 36,971 of record CAZNBW010000002.1, read on the forward strand.
TGGGCACAAGGATTTTTGTTCAGCTTTGATGAAAGATAAAAAAGATAAAAGGCATTATCTATTAATAGATAAACCAGGGGAAGAATTATGAAAAAGAAAATACTGGTCATAGCTGTAATGATTATAATTTTACTTTTAGTGGGTGTTGGTTTTTTTGCCTGGAATAATAAACATAAAGAAGCTATTAGCTTCTGCGAGAACGATTGTAAATACCGTTTAGGAAATTGGCGCTTTTCTACAGACGATTCGATAACTTTTGCTATGACTTTTTTTCATACAAAAAAAGAGTGTATTGATGTTTGTATAGATTTTAATTATTTTTTAAGGGCTTTTAAAAGAATAAAATAGTTAAATGAAGTAAAGAAACATGACGAAGACAAAGAAGAAAATTTTGCTAATTGAAGACGATGTAGCTACTATTGAAGTGTACAAAATAGGTTTGGAGCGGGCAGGTTTTGATGTTGACCCGATTATTACAGGACAAGAAGCTATAAGGCTGTTTGAGGAGGTAAATAAAGAGCCGAAGAGTAAGCCGGATATGGTTCTATTAGATATTCTTCTGCCCGACATGAATGGTATAGATGTTTTGAAAAAAATAAGAGAGCTTGAGAATACAAAGGATTTAAGAGTTTTAATTCTAACCAATTATTCAAGCAAGGAATTGGAGAAAAAAGGAATATTTTTGAAAACAGAAAGATATCTTTTAAAAACAGAACATAAGCCAAGCGATTTGGTGAAACTGATAAAGGAAGAGTTAAAGAATTGATTTATTTTTTGTATTTGATAAAATTAAAACATGGTAAAAAAAGTTTTACAACAACCAACATTAAAAGAAATTGATAAGCTTCTTGGACAACAAACTGTGGTTATTCTTAATGCGGTAGACGAAAAGTTGAAAAATCGGCAAAAATATACTGACTATAAAATATCTGCTGTAGAAAAGAGATTAGGCAGAATGGAGATTAGAATAAATAGGAAAATTGATAAATTGATTACGTCAATTGATAAATTTTTAAAGAAAACCACTGATTTAGATGATGAATTTACCCTGATGAAAGCCGATTTAAAAAAAGTAAAAGCGGTTTTGAAAGAAAAATTAGGGGTAGCGTTAGACTAAATACCCTTGACAGATATTCTGGGTTTGTTATTATTGAAATATCTTTAAAAATTCACCCCGTTAAATAATTTCGCTAGAGCGAAATTGCTGAAAACAGCATTTAACAGGGTAAAAAACCTATGAACCGGGTCCCCTAAGTTTATCAAAGGGGATTGGGCCCGGGGAGGTGGCTTCTGCAAGAGTGGAAGCCCGGCTTCCTCCGTAACCAGAGGATAACTGTTGAGTTCGCCCTTTAGGCGAAACAAGTCAGCGAAAGCGGTCCGATGAACATCGGACAATCAGGGTGGTACCGCGGGTACTTCAGTGCTTCAGCACAAGAAGACTTCTCGTCCCTGTTGTTTATTTTTTAATAAACTCCAGAGATGAGAAGTTTTTTGTTACTTCTTTAATTGTTCTTTAGAAAGCACATTAAAAACTAAAAATAGAAAGGAGGCTATAGTGGCAGAAGAAAGAAAATGTCCTGTTTGTTCGGGAGGAAAAAAATGTAGAATGTGTAATGGCAGTGGCAAAAATGGAGATAAGGATTGTCAAATCTGTGACGGTACTGGAAAGTGTCCCAGATGCAAGGGAAGGCCAACGGGTTTTAATCTCTTTACTCACGAAAAATCTTAGCTGGCAACAGACGCTTCTTTACGAAGGGGAG
>CAZNBW010000003.1:0-13378 GCA_964571585.1 uncultured Candidatus Saccharibacteria bacterium
TAGAGGTTAAGTCAAAAAGAGTTGGAGGCGCAACTTATCAGGTTCCTATTGAGGTAAAAGGGGAGAGAAAGTTAACTTTAGCCTTCCGTTGGATAATTGGAGCAGCCAGGGGAAAGAAAGGCAAGCCGATGGCAGAGAAACTAGCTGCAGAATTAATTGATGCCGCAAATAATACAGGAGTAGCAATTAAGAAAAAAACAGATACCCACAGAATGGCGGAGGCAAACAGGGCATTTGCTCATTTTGCCTGGTAAACTATTATGCCAAGACAATATCCAATAGAAAGAATTAGAGACATAGGGATTATCGCCCATATAGACGCTGGCAAGACAACAATGACAGAGCGTGTTTTGTTTTACACTGGAATTTCCCACAAAATAGGGGAGGTTCATGATGGAGCCGCTATTATGGACTGGATGGAGCAGGAAAGGGAAAGGGGCATTACTATTACCTCTGCTGCTACAACTTGTTTTTGGATCCCTTCTTATTTAGAAAGAGATAAAAAGAATGAATACAGAATTAATATTATTGACACCCCAGGCCATATTGACTTCACAGCAGAAGTTCAACGTTCCTTGAGAGTTTTAGACGGAGCTGTAGTAGTTTTTGACGGAGTAGCAGGCGTTGAGCCTCAGTCAGAAACTGTTTGGCGCCAGGCAGATAAGTTTAAAGTTCCCAGAATCTGCTTTATTAATAAATTAGACAGAACTGGAGCTTCTTTTGAAAAGAGTTTACAGTCTATTTTAGAAAAGCTTACTCCAAACGCTGTTGCAATGCATATTCCAATAGGAGAAGAGCAGCAGCATGAAGGGGTAATAGACCTTTTAAAGATGAAGGCTATTAAGTTTGACGGAGATTTTGGCCAGATAATAAAAGAAGAAGATATTCCAGATAATCTTAAAGAGAAAGCCAAAGAATGGAGAGACAAAATGATTGAAAAGATTGTTGCAGAAGATGACAAGATGCTGGAAAGCTATTTAGCGGGGCAAGAAATTAAAACAGAAGATTTAAAAGGTATTTTAAGAAAGGCAGTTTTAGACTACAAGTTAATTCCTGTGTTTGCAGGCTCTGCTCTTAAAAACAAAGGGGTTCAGCTTGTTGTTGATGCTGTGTGCGATTATCTGCCAAGCCCTGTTGATTTGCCCCCAGTTGAAGGGATTAATCCTCAAACCAAAGAGGCGGAAAGTAGAAAAGCAGACGACTCTGAAAAGTTCTCAGCTTTAGCTTTTAAAATAGCAGCAGATCCTTATGTTGGATCTTTAACCTATTTCAGGGTTTATTCTGGCATATTAAAGGCGGGCTCCTATGTTCTAAACGCTGCAACAGGAGAAAAAGAGAGAATAGGAAGGATTGTTAGAATGCATGCAGCTGAACGTGAAGAAGTGCAGGAGGTTTATGCTGGAGACATTGCAGCGACAGTTGGCTTAAAAAATACAAAAACAGGCAATACTTTAGCAGATGAAGAGGCTCCTATTGTTTTAGAACAAATCTCTTTTCCTGACCCAGTTATTTCTATTAGGATTGAGCCTAAGTCAAAAGAAGACCAGGAGAAGATGGGCACTGCCTTAAGAAGATTGGCAGATGAAGACCCAACCTTTAGAATCAAGTCAGATATAGAAACAGGAGAAACAATTATTTCCGGAATGGGAGAGCTTCATTTAGAGATTCTAGTAGACAGAATGAAAAGAGAGTTTAAGGTAGAAGCTTCTGTGGGCAGGCCCCAAGTAGCTTATAAAGAGACAGTCACGGGAGAAGCAGAAGCAGAGGGCAAGTATATCAGGCAGTCAGGAGGCAGAGGGCAGTATGGACACGTTCGGCTTAGGGTTAAAGCAAAAGAAAGAAGCAAAGGTTTTGAGTTCAAGAACGAGATTAAGGGAGGCGTTATCCCTCAAGAGTTTATTCCAGCAGTAGAAAAAGGAATTAAAGAGGCTATGACAAAAGGTGTGGTTGCAGGATATCCAATGGTTGATTTAGAGGCTACTTTGTATGATGGTTCTTTCCACGAAGTTGATTCTTCAGAAAACGCTTTTAAGATTGCTTCATCTATGGCTTTCCAGGAAGCTTCCAAAAGAGCTAATGCTGTTTTGCTGGAGCCCATCATGAGACTTGAAGTTATTGTCCCAGAGGACTTTTTTGGAGACGCAATCGGAGACTTGTCTTCCAGAAGGGGAAAGATTGAAGAAACAAAGGACAGGCTTAATCTGAAAGTAATAGATGCTAAGGTTCCTTTAGCTGAAATGTTCGGATATGCCACGTCCTTGAGGTCTTTGACAGAAGGAAGAGGAAACTTTACAATGGAGTTTGATTATTACGAGCAAGTACCCTCTAATGTTGCCCAAGAGATTATAGAGGGAAAAAGGCGCTAAAATGCTTGACTTTTCTTTTATAATTGATTAAAATAACAAATATAATAAAAAATTAATAACGAGTTAAATAACTCTTAAAAATATATGGCAGAGAAAGAAAAATTTGAAAGAGGGAAACCTCATGTTAATGTTGGAACCATTGGTCACGTAGATCATGGAAAAACGACCCTAACTGCAGCAATACTGCATGTATTAAGCTTGAAGGGCTTAGTTAAACAGGAGAAGTCAGTTGATCAGATTGACGCAGCTCCTGAGGAAAAGGCCAGGGGCCTTACAATTTCTGTTTCTCACTTAGAGTATGAATCAGAAAACAGGCACTACGCCCACATTGACTGTCCAGGCCATGCTGACTACATTAAAAATATGATTACTGGAGCAGCTCAGATGGATGGAGCAATTTTAGTCGTTTCAGCTCCTGACGGCCCTATGCCCCAGACTAGAGAGCATATTCTATTGGCTTATCAGGTAGGTATTCCTTCAATAATTGTATTTTTGAACAAAACAGATCAGGTTGATGATCCAGAGATTATTGAATTAGTAGAGTCAGAAATAAGAGAGCTTTTAAAGAAATACCAGTTCCCTGGAGACGAGGTTCCAATTATCAAGGGTTCTGCTCTAAAGGCGCTGGATGCTAAATCTGCTGATGATGAAGCTGCCAAGCCAATCTTGGAATTAGTACAAAAGCTTGATGAATATATTCCAGAGCCAGTAAGAGATACAGATAAACCGTTCTTAATGGCTATTGAAGATGTTTTCTCAATTGAGGGAAGAGGTACAGTGGCTACTGGAAGAATTGAAAGAGGTGTAATTAAGCCTAATGAAGAAGTTGAATTAGTTGGAATTAAACAGACTGCTAAGACAACTGCTGTTTCTGTTGAGATGTTTAATAAGATTCTTGATGAAGGAAGAGCAGGAGACAATGTTGGTATTTTGTTAAGAGGTTTGAAAAAGGAGGATGTTGAAAGAGGACAGGTATTGGCAAAGCCGGGATCTGTGACCCCTCACACTGAGTTTGATTCAGAAGTATATATTTTGACTAAAGAAGAAGGTGGAAGGCATACCCCATTTTTCAAAGGGTATAAGCCTCAATTCTACATCAGGACTACTGATGTCACAGGCGAGGTAACCTTGCCAGAGGGGACAGAAATGGTAATGCCGGGCGACACAGTTACTTTCAAAGTAAAACTAATATCTCCTGTTGCCTTGGAAGAGAAACAAAGATTTGCTATCAGAGAGGGTGGAAAAACTGTAGGAGCTGGAGTTGTTACCAAAATAAATAATTAATTAGAGCGGGCTTTCAGATAAGGAAGCCCGTGAGTCGTTTAAGAATTAATTGTTCTTTTGAAAAATGACCACAAAGACAAAAAAGACAGAGGTAAATGCAGTAGTAAAACCTAAGCTTAGAATAAAGCTTAAGGCTTACGATTATAAGGTGATTGATAATAGTTCAAAACAAATAGTTGATACAGCTATTAGGTATGGGGCTGACATATTAGGTCCAGTTCCTTTGCCTACAGAGATTAGGAAATATACTGTTAATCGTTCAACTTTTGTCCACAAAGACGCAAGAGAACAATTTGAAATGAGAATTCACAAAAGACTGATTGATGTTTTAAACCCTACTTCTGCAGTAATAGATGCTTTAATGAAATTAACCCTGCCAGCTGGTGTTGATATTGAAATCAAGATGTAATCTAGCTCATAAAGCAAAATTAGAAGGCCGGGTTATGCCCGGCTTTCGAATCATATGAAGTTTATTCTAGCAAAGAAAATTAAAATGACCCAGATGTTTGATAAAGAAAATAATGTTGTCCCAGTTACCTTAGTAGAGGCTGGTCCGTGTTTTGTTTTACAGAAAAAGACAAAAGAAAAAGACAAATACGAAGCAGTTCAGATAGGCCTTGAGAGGTTAAAGGAAAAGAAAGTTAAAAAATCCCAGAAAGCAAGACCATACAGATATGTAAAAGAGTTCAGATCTGAATCAGAATTAAAAGTAGGAGAGAAGATAGATGTTTCAATATTTGAACCTGGGGAGAAAGTCAGAGTATCAGCTATTTCCAAAGGCAAGGGTTTTGCCGGAGCTGTAAAAAGATGGGGCTTTCATGGTAGAAACGCAACTCATGGAACAAAACATGAAGAAAGAACTATCGGTTCAACCGGCTCCAGGTTTCCCCAGAGAGTTATTAAAGGAAGAAAGATGCCTGGCCGTATGGGCTCTGAAAGAATAACAATTAAGAACCTGAAAATAGAAAGAATAGATCCAGAAAATAATATCATTGCAGTAAGGGGAGCAGTGCCTGGCAAAAGAGGGACATTGTTAGAGATTACAGCATAATTATGAAAGTTAAATTATACAATCAGAGCAAAGAAGAGGTAGGACAGGTTGAGTTGCCGAAAGAGGTGTTTGGATTAAAGGTTAATTCTGACTTGGTCCATCAAGTTGTTTTAAGCCAGCAGTCTAACAGAAGGCAGAATACAGCCAAGGTAAAGGGCAGGGGAGAAGTGAGAGGAGGAGGAAAAAAACCCTGGCGCCAGAAAGGAACAGGAAGAGCAAGGCATGGTTCTATCCGTTCTCCTTTATGGAAAGGAGGAGGAGTAACTTTCGGCCCTACAACAGAGAGAAATTACAAGAGAGTGATTCCCAAGAAAATGAGAAGAAAAGCTGTTCTGCAGGTTTTGTCAGCTAAAGCCAAAGAGAATGTTATTCTAGTTTTAGATAAGCTTGAAATGAAAAAGGCAAAGACCAAAGACATAGCTAAAGTTTTAGATAAGCTATTTAAGGGATCAGGCCTTATTGTTCTGCCAAAGATGGAAAAGAGCATTATCTTGTCAGTTAGGAATATTCCCAAGAAAGCTACTATTCAGGCAAAAGATTTAAATGCATTAGATTTATTAAACTACAAATACGTTGTTATGCCCAAGGAGTCAATTAAAGCTATAAAAGACACATTTGTAAAGTGATATGGCAATATTAGATATATTTAAAAAGAAGAAGTCTAAGGCTAAAAAGGAAAAGCCTAAAGCTAAAAAGACTGAGAAGAAACCTGTTAAGGCTGAAGAAAAAAAGCCTTCGCCTGCAAAAAAACCAGCTCCTATTAAAAGAACTGTTAAGGGTTTAGCCTGGAAGGTTCTAGCCTCTCCGCACGTTACAGAAAAAGCCACTTCCTTGGAAAAGGATAATAAATATGTTTTTAAAGTTTTTGATAAAGCAAATAAAACAGAGGTTAAAAAAGCAGTAGAGGGCTTGTACGGGGTTAATGTGGAGAATGTGGCTATTATTAATATACCAAAGAAAAAGAGGAGAGCTGGAAGACAGCGAGAGGGTTGGAGAAAGGGATATAAAAAGGCAGTTGTTAAGATACAAAAAGGGCAGAAGATAGAAATAATGCCTAGATAATTATGAGAAAAAAGGTTAAGAAAAAGAAAATATTAAGCAAGAAGGAACCTGAAAAGAGGCTGCTTTTAACATTGAAAAACAGAGCGGGCAGGAACAATCAGGGAAGAATAACGGTTCGTCATAAAGGAGGGGGAGTAAAGAGAAGATATAGAATAGTTGATTTTGGCCAGAAGAAAATAGATGTTTTAGCAAAGGTGGCAGCCATAGAGTATGATCCATACAGAACAGCTTTCTTAATGCTTTTAGAATACCAGGATGGTGAGAAAGGATACTGCCTAGCTCCAGAAGGTGTTAAGATAGGGGAAGAGATTATTTGTAAAGATAAGGCAACCTTAAAAAAGGGAAACAGGATGAAAGTTAAGAACATTCCAGTTGGTACAGGATTATTTAACATTGAATTAGTTCCGGGTCAAGGAGGCAAGGTTGTAAGGTCAGCTGGATCTTCAGCCAAGGTTTTAGCCCATGAAGGGAAATATACAAATCTTCAGATGCCATCAGGGGAGATTAGAAAAGTTAATTCTGACTGTTTCGGAACAATAGGCGAGGTCTCCCATTCTGAATGGAGATATGTTAGAATCGGCAAAGCAGGAACTTCCCGCAGAAAAGGCAAAAGGCCTACTGTAAGGGGGTCTGCTATGAATCCGGTTGATCATCCGCACGGAGGAGGAGAAGGAAGAACTTCTATTGGTTTGAAACATCCGAAAACCCCTTGGGGAAAGCCAGCCTTAGGAGTTAAAACAAGGAAAAGGAAAAAATGGACAAACAAATTAATAATTAGAAGACGTCAAAAGAAGTAATATGGCAAGAAGTGTAAAAAAAGGTCCTTATCTGGACGAAAAATTAATAAAGAAGATATCAAAACTAAACCCAGAAAAAGCAGGGGTTGTTAAAACATGGTCTAGGGCTTGTACCATTAGTCCTGAAATGGTAGGATTTACATTCGGGGTGCATAACGGTAAAGAGCATATTCCAGTCAGGGTTACAGAGGACATGGTTGGTCATAAATTAGGAGAGTTCTCTCCTACAACAAAGTTCTCCAGGCATGGTGGAAGGATGCAAAAAGAAATTGAGAAGAAAAGAGTTGAAGATACACCTCAGGTTAAATAAAATATGAAAGTAAGAGCTGAATTAAAATATTTAAGAATAGCACCAAGAAAGACAAGATTAGTTGCAGAGCTGATAAAAAGGAAAAAGATTGAGGAGGCTCAGGCAATTTTAGGATTTGCAGTTAAAAGGGGAGCTAAGCCAGTGCTAAAGCTTTTAAATTCAGCAATAGCTTCAGCTAAGAATAATTTTCAGTTGGATCCTTCTAACCTTTATATCCATACAATAACAGTTGATGAGGGGCCTAAGTTTAAAAGATGGAGGCCTCGTTCAAGGGGAATGGCCTATCCTATCCAGAAGAAAACGTCCCATGTTACAATAATACTGGACGAGATAGTTGAAGGTAAGAAAATCAAGAAAAAGAAAACTGCTGTTAAAGAAGCTGAGAAACCGATAGAGAAGAAAGAAGAGATTAAAGAAACTATGCCAGAAAAGCTCAAGTTTAAGCCCCAGCCCGAGGCTGGTCCTGCTAGGGCGGAAAAGCCTAAAAAAGGGTTTGGGGGACTTAGAAGAATATTTAGAAGAAAATCATTTTAATATGTCACATAAAGTTCATCCAATCGCATACAGAAGAAGAAGAATTCAGGACTGGGGGACAAGAGGATTTTATAAAGATGCTCCAAAAACATTAGAGCAGGATTTTAGAATTAGGGAGTTTTTATATAAAAAGCTGGGCAAAATAGGAATAGAAAAGGTTGAAATAGAAAGGTTTTCAGAGAAAGTAAGCATCATTATATTCTCCGCCAGGCCAGGATTGATTATTGGCAGAGGAGGAGAAGGAATAGAGCAATTGAGAAACCTTTTAGAAAAAAAGATAATAAAATCTTCTGAAAAAGACAAAAAAACAGATTTAAGAATTGAAATTAGAGAAATCAAGAATCCCTGGACATCAGCCTCTTTGTCGGCTCAGTGGGTAGCTCAGCAGATTGAGAAAAGAGTTCCCTGTAGAAGAGTATTGAAGAGAACTTTAGAAAAGATATCAGAAGCTAAAGAAATTAAGGGCGTCAGAATAGAGGTTTCAGGCAGATTAAACGGAGCTGAGATCGCCAGGCGTGAATGGTTAGCTAAAGGACGTCTGCCCAGACAGACATTGAGAGCTGATATTGATTATGCAAAGGTTGAGGCCCACACCACCTATGGAGTCGTAGGAGTAAAAGTTTGGCTTTATAAAGGAGAAAAGTTTGAATAATGCCTATATTAATGCCCAAAAAAGTAAAGCACAGGAAATGGAGAAAGAGAACTTCATCCAAAGGAATATCCAGGAAGTCAACTGAGATTAGCTTTGGCAGTTTTGCCTTAAAAGCTCAAGGTTCAAAATGGGTGACCTCAAGACAGATTGAAGCTGCCAGAAGAGTTATTATCAGGTATTTGAAAAAAGGAGGCAAGCTATGGATTAGGATATTCCCAGACAAACCTATAACCAGAAAGGGCACAGAAGTTCCTATGGGGGGAGGAAAAGGCTCAGTTGACCATTATGTTTTTCCAGTTAAGCCGGGCAGAATAATATTTGAGTTAGAAGGAATACCAGAAGACAAGGCAAAAGAGGCTTTAAGAAAAGCTTCAGACAAGATACCAATTAAAACCAAGTTTATAAAAAGATGAAAATAGCAGAAATTAAAAGAAAATCAGACAAAGAACTTCAGAGAACTTTAAAAGAGCTGAGGGAAAGATTAAGGCAGCTTAGGTTTGACTTGGCAGCAGGGAAGGTTAAGAATATAAGGGAGATTAGAGCAATAAAGAAAGATATTGCTAGGATATTAACTACTTTAAATTCTAAAAAAAATGCCTAAGAAACAGTTAAAAGGAACAATTATATCCACCAAGATGAAAAATACTGTGGTAGTAAGAGTTGAAAGAATGAAAGAGCACCCCAAGTATAAGAGGAGATTTAAGGTGCACAAGAATTATAAGGCTCACGTTAATGAGGGAGAATACAAAGAAGGAGATTTGGTTGTAATTGAAGAAACAAAGCCGATTAGCAAAGATAAAAGATGGTTATTGGTTAAAAAAATATGATACAGCCAAGATCAGTGCTACAAGTAGCAGATAATTCAGGAGCTAAGATTATTCAGTGCATTAAAGTATTGGGTGGAAGCAAGAGAAGATATGCTCAAATAGGGGATATTATAGTGGGCGCAGTTAAGGTTGCAGAACCCAGAAGGCAGGTTAAGAAGCATGCTGTTGTTAAGGCGGTAATTGTCAGGCAGAAAAGAGCCTTGAGAAGGCCGGACGGATCGTACATAAGGTTTGATGACAACGCGGTTGTTGTTTTAGACGGCAGTACAAAGAATCCAAAAGGAGGAAGAATATTCGGACCAATAGCCAGAGAGTTAAGAGAAAAAGGGTTTGATTCAATAATTACTTTGGCTCAAGAAATATTATGAAGATTAAAAAAGGAGATCAGGTTCTTGTAACTTCAGGTAAAGACAAGGGAAGAAAAGGAAAGGTCTTGGAAGTTTTTTCTTCTGAGCACAGGATTTTAGTTGAGGGACTTAACTTAATGAAAAAGCATGTAAAGCCCAAGAAACAAGGAGAAAAAGGCCAGATTGTTCAACTGCCAGGCCCCATGTCTTCTTCTTCTGTGAAGCTTATTTGTCCAAAATGCGGAAAGGCTACAAGAATAGGTTATAAAATAGAAGGAAAGAATAAGTATAGAATATGTAAAAAGTGCAAGCAAGAAATATGAAGTTAAAAGAAAAGTATAAAAAAGAGGTTATTCCGGCTATGAAAGATAAGTTTGGCTATAAGAGCGTTATGGCTGTTCCTAAAATAGAAAAAGTTGTTATAAACACTGGTATCGGCAGATTAGTAGGAGGAAAGACGTCTGACGAACAGAAAAAGATTCTTAAAGCTGTTTTAGAGGACTTAGGGTCAATCACAGGGCAGAAGAGCGTTTTAACTAAGGCCAAGAAATCAATATCAGTCTTTAAGGTAAGAGAAGGAATGGCAGTAGGAGCAATGGTTTCTTTGAGGGGCAAAAGAATGTATGACTTCTTAGAAAGATTGATAAATATCGCTTTTCCCAGAGTTAGGGATTTTAGAGGCATTGAGTTGAAATCTTTTGATCAAAAAGGTAATCTAACAGTAGCTTTTAAAGAACAGTCTGTTTTTCCGGAAATATCTCCAGAGAAAACAAGAGTAGTATTCGGGTTTGAAATTACAATAGTTACTACAGCTAAAAACAAAGAAGAAAGTATAGAATTATTAAGATTAATAGGTTTTCCCCTAAAGAAGTGATATGGCAAAAAAGTCGCAGATAGCAAAATCAAAAAGAAAACCAAAATACAGCGCAAGGAAAGTAAACCGCTGCTTTAAGTGTGGAAGAAGAAGAGGATATATGAGAGATTTTGGTTTATGCAGAATATGTTTCCGCGAAATGGCAAATAAGGGTGAAATACCTGGAGTAAAAAAATCAAGCTGGTAATATGACAGATCCAATAGCAGACATGTTAAATAGAATAAGGAATGCCCAGGCTGTTTCTCAAGAAACAGTATCTATTCCTTTTTCTAGAATAAAATATGAAATAGCCTCTATCATGCAGAAAGAGGGTTTTGTTAAAGATGTTGAAAAAAAGGGTAGAAAGGAAAAAAGAGTTATTAAGATAACATTTAATAAAGATTCTTTGATGTCAGGATTAAAAAGAGTTTCCAAGTCAGGCCAAAGGTTGTATGTTTCCTACAAAGATATTAAGCCCGTTAGAGGGGGATACGGCATAGCTGTAATTTCAACTTCAAAGGGTTTGATGTCAAACAAAGAAGCAAGGAAGAAAAAGCTGGGAGGAGAAATAATCTGTAAAATATGGTAATATGTCTAGGATAGGTAAACAACCAATATCAATACCAGATGGAGTGGAAATTAAGATAGAAGGCAAGGAAATAACAGTAAAGGGTCCAAAAGGAGAGCTGAAGAGGATTGTTTGCCCGGAAATTGAAGCTGAGAAAAAGGACAAAGAAATAATTGTTTCTATCAAAAAGGGTCTTCCAGCCAACGATAAGAAAGCAAAGTCTCTTTGGGGTTTAACCAGAACCTTAATTTATAATATGGTGGAAGGAGTAGTCAAGGGACACGAGAAGAAACTGGAAATTCAAGGAGTAGGGTATAGAGCAAACATGGAAGGAGAGAACCTAGTTTTATTAGTAGGCTTTTCACATCCGGTTAATATTAAGAAGCCAGAAGGCATTAATTTTATTGTTGAGAAGAATATAATAACAATATCAGGCATTGACAAGGAATTAGTAGGTCAGACTGCAGCTAAGATAAGAAAGGTAAAAAAGCCAGAGCCTTACAAGGGCAAAGGCATTAGATATGTTGGTGAAATAGTAAGAATAAAGGTTGGCAAGAAAGCAGTCGGTGCAGAATAATATTATGTTAGAGAAGCAGGAAAAAAGAATAAGGCGTCATAAAAAAGTTAGAGCCAAGATTAAAGGAACCAGTAAACTGCCTCGACTTTGTGTTTTCAGATCAAATAAATATATTTACGCTCAGCTTATTGATGACGAAGCAGGTAAGACCCTAGCTTCTGCCAGCTCAGAGCTTAAAAAGGCTGATAAGGTAGGCTCAGATATTGCTAAAAAGGCAGGAGATTTAAAGATTGAGAAAGTTGTTTTTGACAGAGGAGGGTATAAATATCATGGAAAAGTAAAAGCAGTAGCTGAAGCCGCTAGAGAAGGAGGACTAAAGTTTTAATATGATGAAAGAAAGAAGACAATTTAGGTCAAGAAGGTTTGAGAAAAAAGATGAGTTTGACTCAAAGCTTTTGGATTTGGCAAGGGTGACCAGAGTAACAAAAGGAGGAAGACGTCTCAGGTTTAGGGCCGGTGTAGTAGTCGGAGACAAGAAAGGGAGAGTCGGCTTCGGGATTTCTAAGGGATCTGATGTTGCTCAGGCAATAGAAAAAGCAACAAGGTTAGCTAAGAAAAATATAATAAATGTGCCTATTGTTAATGAAACAATTCCCCATCCAGTTGATGCAAAGTTTGGAGCAGCTAAAGTTATGTTAAAGCCTCAGAGAAAAGGAAGAGGTTTAGTGGCAGGGGGTACAACAAGGGTGATTTGTTCTTTGGCTGGCATTAAAAATGTTTCCTCTAAAAAGATTGGAAGGACAAGTAATAAAGTTAATAATGCTAAAGCAGTAATAAAAGCTTTAAAGCAATTAAAACATGCAGATTCATCAACTAAAACCAAAGAGTAAAGCAAAGAAGAGAAAAAGAGTAGGAAGGGGAGGCAAGAGAGGGACATACTCTGGCAAGGGACTAAAGGGCCAGAAATCAAGAGCTGGAAGAACAACTTTTCCTATTATTAGAGAGTATATTAAGAAGTATCCTAAGTTAAGAGGGTATAGATTTAATCCTGTTTCTGATAAGACAGCTGTTGTTAATATCGGTATTTTAGATAAGTTTTTTGATGAAGGTTCTGTTGTGAATCCTAAGACCTTGCTAGAAAAGAAATTAATTCGTAGAATAAAAGGAAGGAAGCCTAAGGTTAAGATATTAGGCAAAGGAGAATTAACCAAGAAGTTAACTATAGAGAAGTGCGAAGTTTCAAAAACAGCTAAAGAAAAGATAGCAAATGTTAAATAGGCTTACTCAAATTTTCAAGATAAAAGAGTTAAGAAATAAAATACTTTTTGTTCTGCTCGTTTTTGCCATTTTCCGTTTAATGGCTAATATTCCTATGCCAGGCATAAGCCCTGAGAACCTAGAGAGTTTTTTCAATAGGTTCAAAGTTTTAGGATTCTTAAGCGTTTTAACAGGAGGAGCCTTAAGCAGGTTTTCTATTATTATGTTAGGCCTGGGTCCTTACATTACAGCTGTTATTATCCTTCAGCTTTTAACAATGATTTTCCCTCAGCTTGAAAAGATGTACAAAGAAGAAGGAGAAGCTGGGAGAAGAAAGTTTAATCAGTGGGGCAGGCTGGCAACTATTCCTTTAGCTATTATGCAGTCTTTGGCAATGCTTTCTTGGTTCCAAAGGCCCCCCAATCCAGTAATATTTCCTGCTTTAAGTCTTTTTGATACTATTATTGCAGTAACTACTATTACAGCAGGTACTGTGCTTTTGATGTGGCTTGGCGAACTTATAACAGAGAAAGGGATAGGCAATGGAGTCTCTCTTTTAATATTCGCAGGTATTATAGCTTCCTTTCCTATGAATATTTTTCAGGCCTGGCAGGATATTTCAGTAGACCCTTCTAAAATACCAGGTTATCTTGCGTTCTTTGCTATGGCCCTGGTTATTATTACTGGGGTTGTTTTGATTACAGAGGGAAGAAGGAATATACCGGTTTCCTACGCTAAAAGAGTAAGAGGCAACAGGATGTATGGAGGAGTTTCTACTTATCTGCCAATGAACATTAATCCTGCTGGCGTAATACCAATTATTTTTGCTACTTCTATTTTAGTGTTTCCTGAAATGATCGTTAATTTTTTAGGTGGAGCAGGGGGTATGGTTGGAAATATTGCTTCCTCTGTTTCTGCTTTTCTGGGAGATCCCTGGGTAAGAGGAATATTT
>CAZNBW010000003.1:13388-38423 GCA_964571585.1 uncultured Candidatus Saccharibacteria bacterium
TAGTAGTACTATTCACTTATTTCTATACTGCAGTTACTTTTGATCCCAAGTCAATTTCAGAGAATCTTCAGAAAATGGGCGGTTTTGTTCCTGGGATAAGGCCTGGTGAGTCAACAGCTAAGTTCATCCACTATATCTTAAACAGAGTATTGTTAATCGGAGCTGTATTCTTGGGTTTGATTGCTGTTATGCCGTCTATTGTTGGAGGGCTTACCGGAGTTCAGAATACTTTCAGTTTTTTAATAGGAGGAACATCTCTTTTAATAGTTGTTTCCGTGGTTTTAGAAACAATGAAACAAGTAAACTCTCAGCTTCAAATGAGAGATTATGATACTTTTTAAAATAATATGAAACAAGTGATTATCCTTTTTGGACCCCCAGGCGCAGGCAAAGGTACTCAAGCAGAGCTTTTGTCTGAAAAATTAAATCTTTATTACCTTGAAACAAGCAAGGTATTAGAAAAAGAATTTAAAAAGCCTTCAAACAAGGTTTTTAATATATCTGGAAAAAAGTTTAGAATATCTGATGAAAAGAAATTATGGCTTAAGGGTAAATTAAACAGCCCTGCTTTTGCCACAGAGATAGTTAAAAAGAGCTTAAAAGGACTGGCAGGACAAGGAAAAAGTTTGGTGATGGCTGGTTCTCCGAGAACTGTTTACGAGACAGAAATAATAGTTCCTCTTTTGAAAAAGCTTTACAAAAAGAATATCAGGGTTTTCTTAATTGAAATTAGTCCCAAAGAAACAATCTTTAGGAATTCTCACCGAAGGATTTGTGATTTAATGCGTCATCCAATATTATGGTCTAAAGAAACAAAAAACCTCAGAACCTGCCCCCTAGATGGTTCAAGACTTAAGAAGAGAAAGGGATTGGATGATCCCAAAACCATAAAGGTTAGATTAGAAGAGTACAAAAACAGAACTGTCCCCATATTTGATATTTTCAAAGAGCATAAGATTAAGATTAAAAAGATCAGGGGAGAACAGTCGGTTGCTGATGTTTTTAAAGATATTCTAAAATGCATAAAATAGTCTTCATTGTGGGCATGCCAGGAGCTGGCAAAAGCATTGTTGCAGATGAGTTAGTTAAACAGGGATATGTTTTTGTAAGACTTGGCCAGATTACTTTAGATAGACTTAAAGAACTGGGCTTGAAGGGGGAAGAGAATGAGAGAAAGATAAGAGAAGGTTTAAGAAAAGAACACGGCATGGCAGCCTTTGCTTTATTAAATATCCCTAAGTTTGATGAGTTTTTAAAACAATCTAATGTTGTAGGAGACGGCCTTTATTCTTGGTCAGAGTATAAGGTTTTAAAAGAAAAATATGGGGATTCAATGTATGTTGTAGCAGTTTATGCTCCTCCTGAAATAAGATATGACAGATTAGATAATAGGGCAGTAGAGAATGATGAAAAACAGCGCTTTAGATCTTTTACTAAAGAAGAGGCCAAGGCAAGAGACTTTGCAGAAATAGAGAATTCAGAAAAGGGAGGCCCTATTGCTATGGCCGATTTTACAATTATAAATACTGGTACCGCAGAAGAGCTAAAACAAAAAGTCCAAGAGATATTAAATAAGATAAATGATAAAGATTAAGACAAAAGAAGAGATTGAGATCATGGCAGAGGCTGGAAAGATTTTAGCTAAGATTGTGAAAGAGTTAACAGCTAAGGTTAAGCCGGGAGTAAGCACAAAAGATTTAGACAAAACTGCAGAGAGTCTTGTTTTGAGATATGGAGTGAAACCTTCTTTTAAAAACTATAATAATTTTCCTGCTGTTTTGTGTACTTGTATCAACGAAGAACTTGTTCACTGCATTCCGTCTTCAAGAAAGTTAAAAGAGGGAGATATTATATCTCTAGATATGGGTATAATATATAAAGGGTATCATTCAGATATGGCAGTTACTTTAGCAGTAGGTGAGGTTTCTGATGAGGCCCAAAGATTAATCAAGGCTACTAAAAAGGCCTTAAAAAGGGGAATTAAAAAGGTTAGACCAGGTATTACTTTTGGCGATATTGGTAATACTATTCAAAGACATGCTGAGGGCCAGGGATATGGAGTTATCAGGGATTTATGCGGTCATGGTATTGGCAAAGACTTACACGAGGAGCCGGAAATTCCCAATTACGGGAAAAGAAAAACAGGTCCTATTGTGAAAGAGGGAATGGTTTTTTGTATAGAGCCAATGATAGCAATAGGGGATTGGCATATTAAAAAAGCTCAAGACGGTTATGGTTTTCAAACAAAAGACAATTCTCTTTCTGCTCATTTTGAGCATACAATGGCAGTTACTTCAAAAGGCGTTAGGATATTGACACAATAACATGAAGTGTTAGGATAAATATAGAACACTTTCTATATTCCCCTGCGAGTTTCACACATTCCCTTTCCTCCTTACTCGCGGGGGTCTTTTTTTTATCTTGTAATTCTTGTATAATGAAAGAATATGAAACCAATTATTATAGCAAACTGGAAGTGCAACCCTACAAGTTTAAAAGAGGCAAAGAAGCTCTTTGATTCTATTTGTAAAAAGATTAAGAAAAGCAAAGCTGAAGTTGTTTTTTGTCCTCCTTTCGTGTATTTCTCTATATTCTCTTCAATGCTTCCAAACGGTGTTAAGATAGGAGCCCAGAACTGCTATTTTGAAAAACAAGGAGCTTTTACAGGAGAAGTTTCAGCCTTTCAGTTAGCTGACCTAAAATGCAAATATGTTATTGTTGGTCATTCTGAAAGAAGAAAGTATTTCTCAGAAACTGACCTGACAGTGAATAAAAAGATTGCATCTGTTTTAGAGAGTAAATTAATTCCTGTTTTGTGCATTGGAGAGACCCAAGAACAAAGAGATAGGGGAAATATACAAGATGTTTTAAATATTCAGTTAAGGGAAGGATTAAGAAATATTCCAGCAGCTAAGCTTATAAAACAAGGTTTCTTTGTGGCTTACGAGCCTATCTGGGCTATTGGTACTGGCAGGCCTTGTGATGTTGAAGAGGGCCAGAAAATGAGGTTATTGATCAAAAAGATATTAACTAAGCTTTATACCCAAAATACATCTAATCATGTAGGCGTACTTTACGGAGGGAGCGTTAACAGCAGTAATGCTGAAGGATATGTAAAAGAGGCAGGGTTTGAAGGTCTTTTGGTTGGAGGAGCTTCTTTAAAAGCATTAGAATTCTCCCAAATAGTAAAAAATTCTATCTAGATATTGACAATGGTTTTTGTGAGTTGTGTTTAAGGCTAAGCTTTAAACTAATTTGATTTTTTGGTTCTTGTCTGGTATAAAAGATTATATGAAGTATAAAGCTTTAGAAGGTAATTTTTATAACCCTACAAAAGGGAATTTGTCTTCTTCTCAAGTAATTGAGGAGATTTTGTCTTACATTGGAGAAAGGCCGGAGATGTTTTATGATATTATTGTTGGGTGTGATTCTTCTTCAGGATTGGAACCCAATTTTCCAGTAGCCGTGGCTGTTTTAAGAAAAGGTGAGGGTGGAAGATTCTTTCTAAAAAAGGTAAAATATCCTGCTGATTTTAATAAAAGGTTTGTTAATTGGAGAAACAGGATTTTACAAGAAGTATTGCTGTCTTGCGATTTAGCATTAGTTTTAAGAGAAGAAATTGAGAAAAAGATAGATGGTAATTTTAATTACCAGTTTGAATATATTCATGCAGACATTGGTGAAAACGGAGCTACAAAAGATATGGTTAAAGAATTAACAGGGTTAATTAGGGGCAATGGTTTTGAGCCGATAATAAAGCCGTATTCTTGTGTTGCTTCTGTTGTTGCCCATAGATACAGCTAGAGAAGCTTCAAAAAGTAAATTTTTAAAAATATTTGGTCCACTCCTCCGCCCTTTTTGCCTGCGGGCAAACAGCCTAATATTTTAAAAATTCACTTTTTTTCACTAATTTATAATTATATGAATTCAAGAGAATTAAGAGAAAAATTCTTAGAATATTTTGAAAAAAAAGAACATAAGATTATTCCTTCAAGTTCCTTAATCCCGGAAGACAAAACGGTTGTTTTAACTTCGGCTGGAATGCAGCAACTTATTCCTTATTTGTCGGGAGAGAAAGATGTTTTGGAAGATTTTGAGAATAGACACTTAACTTCTAGTCAAAAATGTTTTAGAACAGTTGATATAGATAATGTCGGAGATGACACTCATCATACTTTTTTTGAAATGCTGGGTAATTGGTCTATAGGAGTAGATAATAATGGAGAATATTTTAAAGAGGGGGCAATAAAATATGCTCTGGATTTTTTTGTGAACGAAATGGATTTGGATAAAAATAAAATATATGTAACAGTTTTTAAGGGCGAAAATGCTATTCCGAGAGATGAAGAATCTATTAGAATTTGGCAGGAAAACAAAATACCATTAGAAAGAATAAAAGAATTTGGTTTTGAGGATAATTTTTGGGGTCCAACCTCTTCAACTGGGCCTTGCGGGCCGTGTTCTGAAATTCATTATGATAGAGGAGAGAATTATGGCTGTGGAGAAGAATGTGGTCCTAACTGCGAGAAGTGTAAAAGATTTGTTGAATTGTGGAACCTGGTTTTTATGGAGTATAATAAGAATCAAAACGGCCAATATGAAAAACTTTCTCAGACTAATGTAGATACAGGAATTGGATTTGAACGATTATTATCCGTATTAAACAAAACAAATTCTGCATATGAAACTGATTTATTCTTGTCGATAATTAAAGAAATCGAAAAGTTAAGCACTAAAAACTATAAACTACAAACTAAAAACTATAGAATTATCGCAGATCATATTAAAGCCGCCGTCTTTATACTCTCAGAAGGCATTGAGCCTTCTAATGTTGAGCAGGGTTATGTTCTAAGGCGTTTGATTAGGAGGAGTGTAAGATACGCCAAACAGTTGGGTATAGAGGGTATTTTTTGCCATAAGATTGCTAAAGTAGTTATTGGAATATACAAAGATATTTATCCTGAGCTTTGGCAGGATAAGGACTTTATCTCAGAACAGCTTATTAAAGAAGAAGAGAAGTTTGAGAAAACATTAGAAAGAGGGTTAAGGCAGTTTGAAAAGCTTGAGAAGATTACAGGTCAGGATGCTTTTGATCTTTACCAAAGCTATGGGTTTCCCCTAGAGCTTACAGAAGAGTTAGCTCGAGAAAAGGGTATTAAAGTTGATAAGGATGGATTTGAAAAAGCATTAAAAGAACATCAAAAGGTTTCCCGCAAAGGGGCTGAACATAAGTTCAAAGGAGGACTGGCTGATCATACAGAACAAACAATAAAATATCATACTGCCACTCATTTGCTTTTAGCTGCCTTGAGAAGAGTTTTGGGAGATCATGTTTATCAAAAAGGGAGTAATATTACTTCAGAAAGGCTAAGATTTGATTTTTCCCATAAAGAGAAGTTATCTGAGCAAGAAATTAAAGAAGTAGAGAGGCTAGTTAATGAAAAGATAGAACAGGACTTAGAAGTAAAGTCTGAAGAAATGTCTTTAGACGAGGCAAAAAAGCAGGGGGCAATGGGTGTTTTTGGAGAAAAGTATGGGGATAAAGTTAAGGTTTACAGTATAGGTGATTTTTCAAAAGAAATATGCGGAGGTCCTCATGCCAAGAGAACCTCTGAATTAGGAACTTTTAAGATTGTTAAAGAAGGATCTTCTTCAGCCGGTGTTCGCAGAATTAGGGCTGTATTGGAATAAAAAATGAGATTTGGTATAATTAACTAATGGAATTAAAGTTTGGCAAAAAGAAGGAAGCCCCTTTTCTGATTTTAGATATTGGCACAGAAGCAGTTAAGGCCTTGATCGTTAAGAAGAACAATGGAAAGGTTTTTATTTTAAGTTCTTCTTTGCAGTATTTTAGAGAAGAAGGAGTATTTGATAAGGGTTTTTCAGAAGAAGATTTTGAAATGGAAATGATAAAAAGAGCTGTTGCGGCAGCCAAGAAGGAAGTTGTTTCATTGGTTCCTCCAAAAGAAAATATTAAGAAGATAATTCCTGTTGTGTTAACTTTAAGCCCCGAAGTGTTAAAGGTTAAAGTTGTAGAAGGCTTTTCTGCGAGGGAGAAAAGAGAAAAGAAGATATCTAAAAAAGAAGAAGAGGTTATTCATAAGTATATATTAAAAGAAGCCAAAGATGATATTTTAAAACATAGTTCTGAAGAGTCCGGCATTCTTGGAAAAGATATAGATTTTCTTTCTTTGGAGATTATAGATAAGGAAATCGAGGGGTACAAGGTTTCTAGTATTCAAAACTACCAGGGCAAGAACTTATCATTTAAGACTTTAGCTGTTTTCATCTTAAGTTCCTATTTAGAAAGAATATCTAAAATACTGGAGGATCTGGGAATGAGTATTTTAAGAACAGTTCATTTGGCTCAAGCTGTCAGGATTGTTTTTTCAGAGAGAGTTAAAGACGGAGTCTTCTTTGATATCGGGGGAAAGACTGTTCAGGTTTTCTTTATAAAGTCAGGAGTATTAGAGAGCGTGGAGCTTTTTAATAAAGGAGGAGATGATTTCACAGAGCGAATATTTGATGTTTTAACAATTGATAAAGAAGAGGCAAGAAGATTAAAAGAACAGTATTCCAATGGTTCTTTGACTTTCGAAACAAGCAATAGGATTAAAGAGATATTTTCAAATGAGAAAAAAGTCTGGAGAGATATTTTTAGGAAGGATCAAAAATCATCAGTCTTTCTTTTTGGAGGAGGAAGTTCTCTTCCGGAAATAAAAGATATGTTTAAAAGAAGACAATTAGTTAATGTTAAAGATTTAAAAATAATAGACGGTAAGGAGATAAAAAGCCCCCAATTTATTCCTAGTATTTTAATTTCTTTATTAATATGACAAAAAAGTTTTTTGATATAATACCGCCAGAAAAAGTAGAGAAAAGAGAACAAGTTTTGCCTTCTGTTAAAGAAGAAAAGACTGTTTTGCCCAAAAAGAAAAAGAGAACCTTTTTAAAAGGTTCAATATTTTTAATTATTTCTTTGCCTTTGGTAGTGCTTTTTGGTTTTTTCCTCTTTCCTAGAACTGAGATAGAAATAAAGCCAAAGAATTTTACTATTACTCTACAAGATAGTGTTGTAGTAGACCTCAATGTTGGAAATTATAGCTTTGAAGATAAAGTCATCCCAGGCAGAATTTCTGAAGACGAAAAGATTTTAGAGAAAGATTTTTCTTCAACAGGCAAGGCAGTGGCAGAGAAAAAGGCAACAGGAACAATAGTAGTTTATAACGAGTATTCTGTTTCTTCTCGAAGCTTGGTGCCTTCTCGTTTTGTTTCAGCAGACGGCAAGCTTTTTTGGTCAACCAAGAGTATAACAATACCAGGGTATAAAAAAGAAGGGGGAAGGATTATTCCCGGAGAAAGAGAAGTTGAGGTTGAGGCAGCAGAAGCAGGGGAGGAGTATAATATAGGGCCGAGCACCTTTGCCTTACCCGCTTTAGCTGGCTCTGCTCTTTACACCTCTATTTATGCTAAATCTTTTTCTCCAATGGCAGGAGGTTCAATTGGAGAGGCGTCCCAGATTACTAAGCAGGATTTAGACAATGCCCAGGATGTTTTGGTCAAAGAGGCCAAGGAATTAAGCAGAGAGGCTCTTTCTTCTACGCTGCCTGAAGGATTTATTTTGTTAGAAGAGACAATTTCTCAGCAGGTTCTAGAAGAAACCACTTTAGCTGAAGCAGGAGACCTGGCAGATTCTTTTAAATACAAGGCAACAGTTAAATCAAGCGCCTTTTCTTTTAAAAAAGATCACTTAGACAGCTTTATTAAAAGATTAGTTGATTTAAATATTAAAGAAGATGAGAAGTTTTTAGAAGACAGTTTAGAAATAACTTATTCTTCAGGCTTTGTTGATTTAGGCTCTGGTAGGTTTGTTCTGGATATAAAAGTGGAAACTGAAGTATATAAAGATATTGATGTTCAAGAGCTTAAAAAAGCGCTTTTGGGAAAGACTAAAACAGAAGCAGAACTGCTTTTGGGGAGCTTAGAAGAAATCGCAGAGTTTACTCTTAAAAATAAGCCCTTTTTGAGGAAAAGAATACCAGAAGATATTCAAAGGGTTGATGTGAGTATTAAGCTTGACTAATTGCTTCAATTTTGCTAAACTAATCAATTGTAAATGACAAAAGATAAAAAAGAAATTATTAAGAAAACCGGTATTGTTTTAGAGGCTTTGCCTAGTTTAAGCTTTAAAGTTAAACTAGAGGACGACTCAGAAGTAATAGCTCATTTGGCAGGAAAGCTAAGAATACACAGAATAAAGATCCTGCCGGGAGATAAGGTTTCTGTGGAGATGAGCCCTTATGACGATCACCGGGGAAGAATAGTATATAGATTAAAATGAAAGTAAGACCCTCAGTTAAAAAAATGTGCAAAGATTGTAAAATCGTCCGAAGAAAGGGACGAGTTTATGTTATTTGTCCTAAAAACCCTAAACATAAACAAAGACAAGGATAACCATGCCAAGAATCGTAGGGGTTAATATACCTCCGGAAAAAAGAATAGAAATAAGTTTAACCTATATATATGGGATAGGTGCTTCTTTGTCTAAAAAGATATTAGCTCAAGCTAAAATTGATCCAGACAAAAAAGCAGCTAAGTTAACAGCAGATGAAATTAATAAACTGAAAGATATAATTGAAAAGAGCTTTAAAACAGAAGGTTTCCTGAAAAGAGACATTATGGCCAATGTAAAGAGATTGAAAGATATAGGTTCTTGGAAAGGATTCAGGCATATTAAAAAACTTCCAGTAAGGGGCCAAAGGACAAAAACAAACAACAGGACAGTAAGAGGAAACGTAAGAAAAACTGTTGGTTCTGGCAGAAAAGCAGCTCCTGGACCTACCTAATATTATGGGAAAAAAGAGAATTATTAAAAAATCTGAAGAAGAGCTTTTAAAAGAGAGAGAAGTAGTTGATGCAGGGGTGAAAAAAGATATTAAAACAAAAAAGCCCTTAAAGGTAAAAGAGGGTAATCTTTACATTTCTTCAACCTATAACAATACAATAATTACCCTAACCGATACTTTGGGAAGAGTTTTAGCCTGGAGAAGCGCGGGGGCAATAGGATTTAAAGGCACTAAGAAAGCTACTCCTTTTGCAGCTTCAAAAGTAGCTGAAGCTTTATGTTTAGTAGCTGACAAAATAGGTGTTTTAAGGATTAATGTTTTTGTTAAGGGTATAGGCTCTGGTCGTGATTCAGCCATTAGATCTTTGGCTTCTCATGGTTTGCAGATTATTTCTATTAAAGATGTTACTCCTGTTCCTCATAATGGATGCAGGCCTAAAAAAGTAAGAAGAGTATAAGAACCTGCTTGCGCAGAACCTTGATTCGCTTCGGAATTAAGAACCTGCTTGCGCAGAACCTTGATTCGCTTCGGAATTAAGAACCCGCTTGCGCAGAACCTTGATTCACTAATGAATAAATATATAATCTTGAATTAATATGAGTAATGAAAAATGTAAAATTTGCAGAAGATTGGGAGTAAAGCTTTTTTTGAAAGGGGAGCGTTGTATTTCGCCTAAATGCGCAATGATTAAAAGCCCTTATCCTCCAGGAGAGAAAAGGAAGAAAAGATCAAGATCTGGTTTTTCTGAATATTCTAAAGAGCTTTCTGAAAAACAAAAGATAAAGAACTGGTATAATTTAAGAGAAAAGCAGTTTTCCAATTATGTTAAAGGTGTTCTTAACAAGAGAAATAAGAAAGAGGATGCTGGAACAGCTTTGATCAAGAAGCTGGAGTTTAGGTTGGATAATATAGTTTTCCGTCTGGGTTTTTCTCCTTCAAGAAAAACAGCCAGGCAGCTGGTCAGCCACGGCCATTTTTTAGTAAACAACAGAAAGGTTGATGTTCCTTCTTATCAGGTAAGAAAAGGAGATATTATATCTTTGCATTCTTCTTCTAAAGATAAAACCTTTTTAAAGAATATTCTTCCTGCTTTGAAAAAACATCAAACTCCTTCTTGGATTAAGTTTAATCCAGACAAGCTGGAAGGTGAAATAACAGGAGAACCGTCTTTAGAAGAAGCTTCTCTTCCAGGGGAGATATTAACTGTTTTTGAATTTTATTCTAAATAATTAGTAATTAACATAATAATTATATGATACTTTTACCAAAACCTCCAAAAGTTATTAGCAGAAAGGATAATTCAGCCACTTTTGAAATAGAGGCTCTTTACCCAGGCTATGGAATTACTATCGCCAACTCCTTGAGAAGAGTTTTGCTTTCTTCCTTGCCAGGGGCCGCAATAACCCAGATAAAGATTAAAGGGGTTCAGCATGAATATTCAACTATTTCTGGCGTAACAGAAGATGTTATAACCATGGTAATGAACTTAAAGCAATTAAGATTTAAAGTTCATTCAGAAGAGTCTGTAAAGGCAACCTTGAAGGTTAAAGGAGAGAAGGCGGTGAAGGGATTAGATATTAAAGTGCCAAGCCAGGCAGAATTGGTTAACAAGTCAGCCCATATAGCTACCCTAAACTCAAAGTCAGCCAGTCTAGACATGGAGATTCAGATTGAAAAAGGTATTGGATACGAGCCAGTAGAGAACAGAAAGAAAGATAAGTTGGAGATTGGAGCGATTACTGTTGATGCTATTTTTACTCCTATCCAAAGAGTTAATTACAAAGTAGAAAACATGAGAGTCGGGGACAGGACTGATTTTGATAAGGTTACTTTAGATGTAACAACAGACGGTACTATTACTCCAGAATATGCTCTTTTTGAAGCCTCAAAAATATTAGTTGACCACTTTTCTTTATTTGTTAACAGTTTAGCTCCCAAAGAAGCTGCTAAGCCCGCAGAGGAGAAGAAAGCCGAGAAGAAGAAAACAACTAAAAAGCCAGCCAAGAAAGCCAAGAAATAATATGAAGAAATTAAAACAAGGAAGAAAATTTTCAAGAGAGAAAGATCAGAGAAAAGCTTTAATGGTGTCTTTGGCAAGATCCTTGTTTTTGCATGGGAAGATAAAAACAACAGAGGCTAAGGCAAAAGAGCTTTCATCTTTTGCTCAAAAGATGATTACTCGCGCCAAGAAAGCAGACGTGGCCTCTAGAAGATTTTTGGCAGGATATTTTTCAGCTAAAATAGCTAAGAAATTAGTTGACGAGATAGCTGTTAATTACAAAGACAGGAAAGGAGGTTATGTAAGAATAATTAAGTTAGCTCCAAGAAAGTCAGATGGAGCCAAGATAGCAATAATAGAGCTTGTATGAAAAAAAGGGATAAACACACAATAGACGCAAAAGATCAAATACTGGGAAGGCTGGCTACCCAAATAGCAGGTCTTCTTAGGGGCAAGCAAAAGCCTGAGTTTGCGCCCAATAAAGATATAGGTGATGTTGTTATAATAAAGAATATTGATAAGATTAAAGTAACTGGAAAAAAGTACACAGATAAGATATATTACAGGCATTCAGGATATATGGGAGGATTAAAAGAAGCTACTTACAAGAAGGTGTTTGAGAATAATCCTTCAGAGGTTCTTAGAAAGGCAGTTTATGGAATGCTTCCTAAGAACAAATTAAGAGATGAACAAATTAAGAGATTAAAGTTTGAATAATGGCTACTGAAAAGAAAACAACTAAAAAGCCAGCCAAAAAGGAGAAATATCTCCAAGCTGTTGGCAGAAGAAAGACCGCTGTTGCTAGAGTGAGGCTTTTTGAAAAAGGAGATAAGTCAATTATTATCAATGAAAAAGATTACAAAGAGTATTTCCCAACCTTAGAGCTTCAGCAGATAGTTGAAGCGCCTTTAGAAAAGATGAATATAGAGGAGAAGTTTAAAGTAACGTCTAAGGTGCAAGGGGGAGGTATGCATGCTCAGGCAGAAGCTGTGCGTCATGGAATTTCCAGAGCATTAGTTAAGTTTAACGAGGATTTTAAGAAACGTTTGAGAAAAGCTGGGTTTTTGACTCGTGATTCAAGAATGAGAGAGAGAAAAAAGCCGGGTCTAAAAAGAGCAAGGCGCGCTCCCCAGTGGTCTAAGAGATAAAAGCCCCTTACAAAAAAGGGTTTTTTATGATAGAATGTAATAATGAAGATATTAAAGGCAGTGGTTTTGTTTCTCTTGTTGGCGAGCTTAGCCTTGTTTGTTTTTACTTTTACAAAGATTGATGATCTTCCTGCAAAAGAAGATTTAAAGGATTTAGTGTATAAGCAACCTGTTCAAGAAGAGGTGGATTTTTCTATTGAACCCTTTGATATGGAAAAAGATAAGTTTATTTATAAAATAAGTCCTAGGTATCATTATGAGATTTCAGGGATTCTTGTTGCTGATTATGTTTATGACAACTGGCTTGATATTTTTAGAAAGAAGGACCCTTTGTACAAAAAAGATATATGTCTTATTTGGGGCTATAATGCTGAGTCGGAAAACTATGCAAAAGGAAGCTTTAGGTACGTAAACGGCGGCTGTATTTGGGAAACTGAAGAAGATGTAGTTTTTAATAATAATGAGATTTCAATGAACCATCTTTTGCCTTCTGATGAAAAGATTGAAGAGCTCATGAAACAAGCTGGGCCAGGGGATCAGGTTCATATAAAGGGGTATCTAGTTAATTATCAGGTTATTGGGCTGGATACTAATTTTTATGTAAATACCAGTTCCAGCAGAGACGATAACCGCTTTGAGGTTATTTATGTTACAGAATTCAATATTTTATCTGAGGGAAACCTTGGCTACAAGATTTTATACCGTGTAGTCAGATATGTTTTCTTTTTCTTTTTAATTCTTTATATAATTATTTATTTTATCTCTTCAGCTAGAAAGCCGGCTATTAAAAAGAAAGAAGTGGTGGCAGAGCTTGATTCAGACCCTGTCAAGCAGAAAAACTTTCCTTCGGTTTTCAGAGACAGAGATTGACCCTTTGAGGTAAATAAGTTAAAGTAGTCTTATGTTAAGAGAAATTATTGATAAATACTATTTAAACAAGCAGAAAAGTAGGGGCAAAAAAAGTCAAACTCATTTTTATATCAGTCAGGCAGGCAAGTGTCCGAGGACTATTTTTTTTAAGTTTAAAAATGTTCCTGAAAAAGAGCTTAATGCTAACATCTTAAGACTGTTTGACCATGGAGATCACATGCATCAACTTATAATGAATTCTCTGCTCAGCACAAGGGATGTTCATGTTGTAGCTTCTGAAGTTAACATAGACCCGCAGGAAATAATTTCAGGCAGGGCAGATGCCATAATCTCAGACGGTAAAACCCTTTATGTCCTGGATATTAAAAGCATGAACAGCATGATATTTAAAAGTTTGGCTGAACCCAAAGAAGAGAATGTAGATCAAGTGCAGCTTTATTTATATTATTTTAAAGCTCCCAAAGGCATACTTTTATACGTCAACAAAGACAATTTAGAGCTTAAAGAGTACATTATAGATTACGATCCTTTGAGAGCTGAGAATCTTTTAAATAACTTGGATCATCTTAAAAAACAGATTGATTCTAATGTTATTCCTCCCAGGATAGATAATTATCCAGATGACTGGCAGTGTAGATATTGTCAGTTTAAAGAAGTTTGTGATGTGGGAGCTCCCGGAGAAATGAACTGGAATGATTTCAAAGCCAAAATTCAGGACTTATCTTAATCCTATAAATTAATGAAGAAAGGATTTAGCCTTATAGAAATACTGGTTGCTATAGCCATTATGGGTATATTAATTTCAATTATTTTAGTTAATGTATTTCAAGCCGAGAGAAAGGCAAGAATGGTTAAGGCTCAAATAGAGGCAAAGCAGATATACAACGGCATTCTAATGCTTAATTTAGACAGCGACGAATGGCTGGCTCATAAACAGCCAGACCAGGTAGAGGCGGGAGCTACTAATAATGAAATATGCGGAGACGGCTGTACTTATAGTTTAGGGGATGATGAAGTTGGTTTACTTAATGACGATTCGTCTAATCCTTACGATAACTGGGATGGTCCGTATATTACCACTATACTAGATCCTTGGGGAAATGAATATTTCTTTGATACAGATTATGATTATAATCAGCACGCAGGATTGCCTGGCAGCAAATGGGTGGTTGTTGTAGGTTCTTACGGGCCCAATGGAGTTGGTTTAAACCAATATGACTCAGATGATATAATCTATGTAGTTGCTGAATAATCAGGGAGTTAATTCAGGAGAGGCGTAGAGGTTGTTTTCTGAGAGTAGGTAGAGTTTCTTGTTAGTGAAGAATATTTCTGGTTCTTTGAACTCCGCCAGGTCAACAATATTTATCTCATCCCGGTCATCTATTTCAGCTACTTTTATTTTATTCTCAAGACTGAATATTAAATAATGATCTGTGTACCAAAACAGATCTTTTATTTCTTCTGAAAATCTGTTTATAAATACCTTGTCTCCTGTTTCTTTTGCCGGCTGCTCGTATTTTTTCTCTAAAAACATAACCCATATTTCATGGTCGTTAAAATATGCTATCTTTTTGGAGTCGCCAGAGGTTTTTACTTCTATAGCAGGATCAATGAGTTTTTCAAATGATGTGTTTTCCTGTGAGAATATGTATAAGCTGGAGTTTTCTTTTAAAAAGATATTATTGTTTGAAACCTGCAGTTCATATTTTGACTCTTGTTTTATATCAAAAGGTATTATATTCACTCTTTCTTGGTTCTGGCCCAGGTTAGAGGTCTTAAAGACAAACCCTTCTTTCGTAAGGTAGTAAATATCTCTTCTGTTTATATATAAGGTAACTATTCCTTTTATTAAAGGTTCTGATATCTCTTTTTGAACAATATCAACTTCTTTTAATTCTGAATCAGACAGAACGAGTATTTTGTTCTCATCTTCTGTATGGAAAAACAGTTTTTCTGGATTTATCTTTAGAGGGTCAATAGGAGTTAGCTCAGCTGTGCTTATATCTAATATGAAATAGTATAATCTTTCTTTAGCTCCCAATGTTAAAATAGCTTTTCTTGAATCTTCAGAAAAGGTCAGGTTTATTAACTCTATTTCTTCCACTTTTCCCAGCAGGTTTAAAGCTCCAATTCTCAGGTCTTGCTGGGATATCAAATGGCTTTTAATATTCTGCCTTGTTTCAATAATCTTTAAAGACCATTCTTGTTCAGTTGTTTCTTTTACAATTATAAATTCTTTGTTAGGGGAGAAGAAGAACTTTTCTGCATTGGTGGAGACTATATTTAAGCCAGGGTCTTGGGGAATTAAAGTCACATTTTTAGCTTCAGTAACTTCTCTTTTTGCTATTGGAAGGTTCTTTTGCCACGAATGATAGCCCTCTTTGCTTATTTGTACTTGGTAGTCTGCCGGCATTAAGTTTTCAACAAGAACAGAGCCGAAGAATATGTCTGTTTTTTTCTTTAATTCATCGTTTATATATATCTGGCAGTTTCTGGGCCAGGCTTTAAAATAGAACATTCCTGGCTGGATTATTCTTTTTGTTTCCCAATCAAAACGCCAGCCCAGAGAATATATGACAATAACCGGGGCTATAATTAAAAAAAATAGCAATAAGAGCAGGAAGATAATGTTTCTAGTTTTTTTAGTCATGCTTAATGTTTTATTTTACCTTAAATTTTTCCTCTTGCCAACAATCTATTTTTAATTTAAGATTAAATATAAGTGTGATATAAACTTATGGAAGAGAAATTCATTATCCAGGGAGGTAAACCCTTACAGGGAGAAGTAGAAGTCAGGGGAGCTAAAAATGCTGCTTTTCCTATTTTAGCTGCTTCTTTTCTAACTAAAGAAACTTCGGTTATAGACAACATTCCTTTAATTGAGGATGTTTTTAAAATGATAAAGATATTGGAAGAGATGGGAGCTGAGATTGTCTGGAAAGGTAAAAGAAAGATTGAAATAAATACTTCAAAAATAACTCTTTCTAAAATGCCGATAAATCTGGTATGCAAGTTTAGAGGATCTATTCTTTTGATAGGCGCTTTGCTTTCCAGATTCAGCAGTATTAAAATACCTTCTCCGGGAGGATGTATTATTGGAGCTAGGCCAATAGACACCCACTTAGATGCTTTTGAGCAGGCAGGCGTAAAGGTTTCTTTGGAAAACAATCTCTATACATTCAGAAGGAATGGTTCTTTAGAAAAACCCCATAAAATTGTTTTAAGAGAAATCTCAGTTACAGCCACTTTAAATATGCTTCTTTTTGCAGCTTCCAATTCCAAGAAAACGATTATTAAAATAGCTGATTTGGATTATCAAACCCAAGACTTAATAGAAGTGTTGGAGAAGATGGGAGCCAGCGTTAAAATGACAGGAATCAGAGAGCTAGAGATTATGGGCAGGAAGAAATTAAAAGGATTTAGCCATACCTTAGTCTCAGATCCCATAGAAGCAGGAACTTTTATTGTGGCAGCCTTAGCCACAAAAGGAACTGTTGTTGTAAGGAATGCAGAAGTGTCTTTTTTAGAGCTATTTTTAAAGAGATTGAAAGACTTTGGAGCTAAGATAAAGATAATTGATTCTAAAACAGTAAAGGTTTTTCCTTCAAGAGGGCTTAAGATGGATAAGATACAAAGCTTGCCGTATCCTAGTATTCATTCTGATTTACAGCCAGAGCTAGGTGTGTTGGCAACTCAAACAAAGGGACCTACTTTAATTCATGATCCGTTGTTCGAAGGAAGGTTGAAATACCTTGATGAATTGAATAAAATGGGAGCAGATATTATTTTCTGCGATCCTCACAGGGCAATTGTTTACGGACCAAGCCAGCTTGTGGGAATTGAAATACCAAGTTCTGACTTGAGGGCGGGAGCTGCTATGATTATCGCAGGGCTGGTTGCTAAGGGGAAAACAACGATTCATAATATTTATCAAGTAGACAGAGGTTATGAAAAAATAGAAGAACGTTTGCAAGGATTAGGAGCTGATATTAAAAGGAGAATAAAGTCATGAAGTTTTTTAATAACAAAATTGGGATTGATTTAGGCACTTGCAACTCAATTGTTTTTACTCCTCAAAAAGGGGTTGTTTTACAAGAGCCTTCTGTTGTTGCTGTAACTTTGGGTGATAACAGGATATTGGCAGTAGGCAAAGAAGCCAAGGATATGACAGGCAGGACTCCTGATACTATAAGGATATACAGGCCATTAAGAGACGGAGTGATTGCAGACTACAGGGTTACAGAGGCAATGCTTAGGTATTTTGTTAAAAAGACTCCCAGAGGACTCAGGATTTTAAAGCCAGAAATGCTGGTTGGCGTTCCAGCTGGCATTACTTCAACAGAGAAAAGAGCAGTTACTGAAGCAGGACTGGCAGCAGGAGCTAAAGAAGTTTTTGTGGCCAAAGAGCCAATACTGGCTGCTATTGGGGCCGGCATTCCTATAAACTCATGTTCTGGTCATATGATAGTTGATATTGGCGGAGGAACTTCAGAGGTAGCAGTGATATCTTTGGGAGGCATAGTTACCAGCTCTTCTTTAAGAGTAGCAGGAGATAAACTAGACCAGGCAATTACCTCTTACATTAAAAAGAAATATAATTTGGCAGTAGGGGAACAGACAGCAGAAGAGATTAAAGTTAAGATAGGCACAGCTGTGCCTGAGAAAGAACAAAGGGAGATAGAGATCAGGGGCAGGGATTTAATCTCTGGTTTGCCTCAGAATATAAAGATTAGGTCTAATGAAGTGCAAGAAGCAATTTCAGAAAGATTGTTTGAGATAGTACAGACAGTAAAGACAGTTTTAAGGGATACTCCTCCTGAGCTTTCAGCAGATATTATGGATAAGGGAATGATTATTTCAGGCGGGGGAGCCCTTTTAAGAAATATAGATAATTTAATAGCAGAATCAACAGGAGTTCCTTGTTTTATTGCAGAGGATGCTCTATTGTGCGTTGCTAAAGGAACAGGAACAGTTTTAGACAACCTAGAACCCTATAAAAAAAGCATAATGGCTAAAAAATAACATGTATGAAAAGCAGTGGCAGTTACTAAATAATGCAACTCAGTTAGGGCATCTTCCACATGCCCTTCTTTTTTGGGGTCAGGAGAATATAGGAAAGAAGGATTTTACTGTTAACTTTGTGAAAAGTGTCATTGGCCAGGATGTTGAAGAGAATGTCCATCCTGACTTTATCTTGCTGGATTCTAAAGAAGAGATTAAAATAGGGGAGATAAGAAATCTTATTGAAAAGCTTTGTTTCAAGCCCTATTCTGCTCCTTTTAAGTTTGCTGTAATAAACAGAGCTCACTTAATGAGCAGGGATTCTCAAAGCTGCTTTTTAAAGTTTTTAGAAGAACCAACAGCCAAGACTCATTTGATTTTGGTAACAGCTTTCCCTTCTTTGCTTTTGCCTACAATTATTTCAAGGGTTCAGAAAATAAGGTTTTACTCAAAGAATAATATTCAAGAAGATCAAGAATTATTCGCAGACTTTATTAAGATAAGAGAATCAGATTTAGCGTCAAGATTTAGTCTTGCCAAGTCATTAGCTGAAAAAGACATAATAGAGTCTTTAGATTCCTGGACAAGATATTTAAGAAAAGAAATGATTTTTTGCGTTGAGAAGCCAGAATCAAAAAAAGCCAGCTCTCTTATCAAAGAAATAGAAAGGACTAAGTTTCTTCTTTCAACAACAAATGTTAACAAGAGACTGGCTTTGGAGATATTAATGATGAAGATTTAATTATCTCCGTATTTGGCAAAGTTATATTATTTTGGTATATTGAAATATATGATAGACTACAAAGACGTTATAAAAAGAATAAGGCCCGAATTGGATAAAGTTATGGTATTTTTAGAAAAAGAACTGGCTAAAGTAAGAACAGGCCGAGCTTCTGCTTCTTTGGTTGAAGACATAGTTGTTGATTGTTTTGGCTCCAAATTACCCTTAAAACAGCTGGCTGCTATTTCTTCTCCCGAACCCAAACAAATAGTTATTCAGCCATGGGATAAGTCATATGTTGAATCAATAGAGAAGGCAGTCTCTAACTCTTCTTTAGGGATTAGTCCTATAGTAGATAAAGATGTAATCAGATTAAGTCTTCCTCCGATGTCAGACGAATACAGAAAAAGTTTGTTAAGAATGCTTTCTGAGAAGCAGGAAGAAGCTAGGAAGACAATAAGGCATTGGAGAGGGGAGGCCTGGGAGGAAATTCAAGAGAAAACCAAACAGGGAGAAATAAGAGAAGATGATAAGTTTAGAGCAAAAGACGAACTCCAGGAATTAGTTGATGAATACAGCAAGAAGATTGATAAGCTTGGAGAAAGCAAGAAAAAAGAAATAGAAAGTTGATATGTATTTAATTCTAATAACAGCATTTTTCTCATTAGTTGCCTTAATAATTATCCACGAATTAGGGCATTTTCTTATAGCCAAAAAGCTCGGGGTTAAAGTTGAAGAGTTTGGCTTGGGCTTTCCTCCAAGAATCTGGGGCAAGAAAATAGGGGAGACTATTTATACCTTAAACTGGATTCCTTTTGGCGGTTTTGTTAAGATTTACGGGCATGAGGACCCGGTTTACGGAGATCCCAGGAGTTTTTCTGAAAGGCCTTTTTGGCAGAGGTCTTTGATTGTTTTAGGAGGAGTTCTTGTTTTTTGGGTGGTAGCTGCTATTATACTGACAATTGTTATGATGATAGGAGCTCCTACTGTAATAGATGACTCCACTACTACTGATTTAATAGATCCTAAAGTTCAGATAATTTCTGTACTAGAGGGATCTGCTGCTGAGGAATCAGGCTTAAAGCTTGGAGATATAATACAAAAAGTTAAAAGCAAAGATTCGTCAGCTCTAGATGTTAACAAAGTAGCAGATATTCAGAACTTTTCTGAGGTTAACAAGGGGGAAGAAGTTGTTTTGACAATTAAAAGAGGCATGGAGGTTTTTGATGTAGAAATGACTCTAACGGTAGATGAAACGCCAATAGGGGTGTCTTTAGTAAGAACAGATCTTAAGAAATATCCTTGGTATGTAGCTCCTGTAAAAGGGATTCAGGCTACTTTTAGTTTAACCTTAAGTGTGATCCAGAGCTGGATAATGCTTTTGGGTAATCTTTTTACTGGCCAAGGGCTTCCTCCAGGAGTTGAAGTTGCTGGCATTGTCGGCATATTTCAACTGTTTACAGAGATAGGAGGGTTGGGCGTAAGCTATTTTCTGCAGTTTGTAGCAATAATTGCAATACATTTGGCTTTGATTAATATTCTTCCCATCCCTGCTTTAGACGGCGGATGGTTTTTCTTTATGCTTATAGAGAAAATAAAAGGTAAACCGTTGAATCAAGTCCTTGTACAGAGAACAAGCGCAGTATTTTTCTTTCTACTTATTGGTTTAATGATTTGGATTACTATTAGAGATATAGTAAGAATATTTTAATATGAGACAGTCAGAACTTTTTTACAAAACAGAGAAAAAGTCACCAAAAGAAGCTGTGTCCGTATCTCACTCTCTTTTAACAAGAGCCGGATTTATAGATCAGCTTGCAGCTGGAGTGTATAGTTTTTTGCCTTTGGGGTTTTTAGTTTTGAAAAAGATAGAAGAGATTATAAGAAAGGAAATGTTGTCAATCGGAGGGCAGGAGATTTTACTGCCTGTGCTAGCTCCTAAAGAGAACTGGGACAAGACAGGTAGGTGGAAAAGCTTTGAAGAGCTGTTTAAGCTAAAGGGACAGAATAAGAAAGAGTATGCTTTGAATCCTACTCATGAGGAAGTAATATCTCCTTTAGCCAAAAAGATGATTTTATCTTACAAGGATCTTCCTTTGTATCTTTTCCAGATTCAAGTTAAGTTTAGAAATGAGCTTAGGGTTAAGTCAGGCCTTTTAAGGACAAGAGAGTTTGTAATGAAAGATCTTTATTCTTTTCATTCTTCTGAAAAGGATTTAGATAAGTATTATGAGACAGTTTCCAGAGCCTATGGCAGGATTTTTAAGAGGTGCGGGGTCAAGGCATTAAAAACTCTAGCTTCTGGTGGAAGTTTTTCTAAGTATTCTCATGAGTTTCAGTCAGAGACTTCAGCTGGAGAAGATATTATTTTCATATGCAAGAAATGTAAAACAGCCATTAACAAAGAGCTTGGTTTGAAAAAATGCCCTGAATGCAAAGGATCCAGTTTTGACGAGATAAAAGCTGTTGAAGTGGGTAATATATTTAAATTAGGAACTAAATATTCTCTGCCTTTTGATTTAAAGTTTAAAGACAAAGATGATAAAGAAAAGCCAGTAATAATGGGCTGCTACGGAATAGGACTGCCTAGGCTAATGGCCTCAGCCGTAGAATCTAATAACGATAGTAAGGGAATTATCTGGCCAAAAGAGATTTCTCCTTTTGATATTCATTTAATTAGTCTTAACAAGAATGAAGAATCAGATAAGCTGTATAATGATTTGCAGAAAAAGGGCTTTAGTGTACTATATGATGATAGGGATAATGTTTCAGCAGGAGAGAAATTCGCAGAATCTGATCTAATCGGTATTTCAAAAAGAATCGTTGTTTCAGAAAAAACCCTGGAAAAAGATTCAGTAGAGATTAAAGAAAGAAGCAAAAAAGAATCTAGTCTAATCAAACAAAACCAATTTTTTGTGTGAAGCCAGGCTTCACACAACATAAAGATGCTTAACAAGTTATTTTCTTACATTTCAAATAATATAGCAATTGACTTGGGAACAGCCAATTCTTTAGTTTATGTTCAAGGCAAAGGCATTGTTATCAACGAGCCTTCTGTTGTAGCGGTTAACCAGAAAACAGGCCAGATTTTAGCTATTGGAGAAGAGGCCAAAAAGATGGTTGGCAGAACTCCAGCTCATATTATTGCTACCAGGCCTTTGGTTGAGGGAGTGGTTTCTGATTTTGAGGT
Source organism: uncultured Candidatus Saccharibacteria bacterium (assembly GCA_964571585.1). Taxonomy (GTDB): domain Bacteria; phylum Patescibacteriota; class Minisyncoccia; order Minisyncoccales; family GWA2-38-27; genus CAZNBW01. The sequence goes on from CAZNBW010000003.1 coordinate 35,164, forward strand.
TACAGAACAAATGCTCAAGTATTTCATAGAAAAGGTTCACAAGAGAAAGTTCTTAATAGGTCCAAGGCCAAGAGTTATTGTGGGTATACCTTATGGAGTAACAGAGGTAGAAAAAAAAGCAGTAAGAGACGCCACCAGGAACGCTGGAGCCAGAGATGTGTTTTTAGTAGAAGAGCCAATGGCAGCAGCTATTGGAGCTAGATTGGCAGTACAAGAAGCAGGAGGCAACTTTATAGTAGACATAGGCGGAGGAACAACAGAAGTAGCTGTAATATCTTTGGGAGGCATTGTTATTGCCAAGAGTTTAAGAATAGCAGGAGATAAATTAAATGAAGATATAATTTCTTTTGCCCAGGAAGAATACAAGCTTTTAATAGGAGAAAGGGCTGCAGAAGAAGTAAAAATAGGTATTGGTTCAGCTCTGCCCTTAAGAGAAAAAAGAGAGTTGCCCTTGAGGGGAAGGAATTTGGTAACTGGTCTTCCAGAAGAGATTTTAGTTACAGATGAAGATATTAGGAAAGCTTTAGAAAAATCAGTAGGCAGGATTATTTCTGCCATTAAGACAACAGTAGAAGAAACACCCCCTGAGCTTTTAGCTGATATTATGGCTAAAGGCATTTATCTGGCAGGAGGAGGAAGTTTATTAAAGGGTTTGGATTCTTTAGTCCAGCAGGAGACTAAGATTCCAGTTAAGATAATTGAGGATCCAATGACAGCAGTTGTGAGAGGAGCAGGAGTGGTTCTGGAGAATATAGATCAGTTAAATGAGGTTTTGGCAGAGAACGAGCAAATGTCTCCTCCAAGATAATATGATATTAAAAAAAGATGTTCAGCATATAGCTAAATTGGCAAGAATAGAGCTTTCAGATAAAGAAACAGAGAAGTTTCAAAAAGATCTATCTTCTATTTTAGATTACTTTGAATTATTAAAAAAGGTTAATACCGATAAGGTAGATCCTACCTTTCATCCTTCAGAGATTAAGGAGAACGTTATGAGAGAAGATATAGCTAAGCCAGATAATATTGCGGATGATTTAATTAAACAGGCTCCTGAAAAGAAAGATAGATATATTAAAGTAAGGGCAATACTTAAATGAAGAATTTAACAATAACCAAAATACACAAAGGATTATTGTCTAAGAAGTTTTCAGCAGTTGAGCTGGCAAAGGATTATTTAAAAAAGATCAAAAAAGAAAAGATTTCTTCTTTTATAACAATAACAGAAGATTTAGCCTTGAAGCAGGCAAAAGAAGCAGACAAGCTTATTTCAGAAAAAAAGAAAATATCTGCTTTAACCGGCGTACCTATAGCTGTTAAAGATAATATATTGGTAAAGGGAGAGAAGTGTACTTGTTCTTCTAAGATATTAGAAAACTATATTGCTCCATATAACGCCACAGTTATTGAAAAGCTGAAAGGAGCTGTTATTTTAGGCAAGACCAACCTTGATGAGTTTGGAATGGGATCTTCTACAGAGAACTCAGCTTTTTTTACAACTAAGAATCCTCATGATCTAACTAGGGTTCCAGGAGGAAGCTCTGGCGGTTCTGCTGCTGCAGTAGCGGCAGATCTATGTGTTGTAGCCTTGGGGTCTGATACTGCAGGATCCGTGCGACAGCCTGCTTCTTTTTGCGGGGTAGTAGGCTTGAAGCCTACTTATGGAGCAGTTTCCAGGTATGGGTTAGTTGCTTTTGCTTCTTCTTTAGACCAGATAGGGGTAATCACAAGAACTGTTGAGGATGCTCAGACATTATTTGACGTGATTACCGGCAAAGATGACAAAGACTCTACAAGCGTCAAGTCGGGTAATAAAGCTAGAGAATTAAAGGATTTAAAAATAGGTGTACCTAAAGAGTATTTTGTTGAAGGCATAGACAAGGATGTTGAAAAGATAATTAAAGATGCTATTAAGAAAATAGAGAAAAAAGGTGCTAAAATAGAAGAAATAAGCTTACCTCATACGAAGTATGCCATTCAGACGTATTATTTAATAGCCACTTCTGAGGCATCAGCTAACTTAGCTAGGTTTGACGGCATAAAGTATGGCTTGTCTAAAGCTGAGAATAACTTAATAGACGTTTATTTAAAAACCAAGTCTGAAGGGTTTGGTCCAGAAGTTAAAAGAAGAATAATGTTAGGTACGTATGCTTTAAGCTCTGGTTATTATGATGCTTTTTATCTGAAAGCCCAGAAAGTAAGAACTTTAATTAAGCAGGATTTTGACAAGGCATTCTCTGGGGTTGACTTTATTTTTACGCCCACAGCTCCGACCCCTGCTTTTAAAATAGGGGAGAAGATGAATGACCCTTTAGAAATGTATCTTTCAGATATATTTACAGTTTCAGCTAACTTAGTCGGTCTGCCAGCTGTATCTGTGCCAGTAGGTCTTTCTGGCAAGCTGCCAGTCGGGCTTCAGGTATTTGGCAAACCATTTGAAGAAAATAATATATTAGAAGTATGCAAGAATTTATAGGTTCTCCACAATTTATATCTATATTATCAGGCATTAAGTTTACCTTTATAATCCTTTCTTTTATCATGGTTGTTGGTATTGTCGTTCTTCTTTCTAAGGCTAGCTGGGCAAGGTATAAGTATTATGAGGACTACACAGAGTTTATAGCCTACAGGCCCTATGGAATTAAAAAAGGCTTTAAAAGATGGTCAAAGATTATTAGAAGAATAGAAACAGGCAGAGAAGCAGAATCTAAAATGGCTGTTATTGAAGCTGATGATATTCTTAAAGAGGTTCTTCAGAAGGCCGGATATAAGGGGGAGTTTTTAGATGATATTTTTGAAGAGATTGATGAAAAGATTTTGCCAAGCATAGAAGATCTTAAAAAAGTTCACGAGGTACGCAATAATATTGTTCATGACCCAGATTATAATTTAGCAGTTGAACAGGCAAGGAATATAATAAGGGTTTATCAAAAGGCCTTGTCAGAATTAGAAATGTTCTAAATATTTAATCCTAAGCCTGGCTTAGTTCTAGAACTAAGCCAGGCTTAGTTTAGTTCTTGATTTTTTTCTTCTTTTGTATTAAAATAGGTTTGCGGGGTGGAGAAGTAGTATCTTGCGAGGCCCATAACCTCGAGACGCAGGTGCAATTCCTGCCCCCGCAACAAGGTTCTTGCCGGGGTAGCTCAGTGGTTAGAGCAGAGTCTTCATAAGGCTAAGGTCGTGAGTTCAACTCTCACCCTCGGCACTTAAAAGTAGGGGGACGTAGATCAATTGGTTAGATCGCACCCCTGTCACGGATGAGG
>CAZNBW010000004.1:0-30695 GCA_964571585.1 uncultured Candidatus Saccharibacteria bacterium
ATCAAGTTTAAAATCTCTATTCAGAGTCTTCAAGTCAATGGCTTCTATTCTCCCGATAGATTCTAAAATCTTTCTTTCTTTCTCTACTTCTTTTCCTGATCCAAGATCTACTTCAAACATAAGCCCCGTTGGACTGGTAAGTTGACTTACAATCATCTTTTATCTCCCTAAAAAAGAACGAATTGACTAATAGAATGAACCAATACAATATTTTGTATTAGCATGTTATATTAGATGAGTCAACATTGACTCCGCGGGCTTGAACTGTGGAAAACTAAGCCAGGCTTAGTTTAGAGTATTTCGGGGAGCCAGATAAAGAAAACTAAACCCGTTATTACTAAAGAGTTAAATGCTCTAACTAAGAATTTCTCTCTGGATATCAAGAAAGTTGCTAGTATCCAAAGAATTAATATATTAAAGAATATGGTTAAAGCAAAACGGGCTTGTAGAGGAAGTTCAGAAACTAGAAATATCTTCTCATTTGTTCCATTAGGAAGAATCTGCTCTTGACTAACATCAGCTGTTTTAATCACATTCTCTTTATACAGTACATCTTCTTCAACTGTTTGTATCAAAACCGGCTCTTCAGGTAAAGTATCTTCTATAGATATGGTAGAAGCTAAACTTTCAGGTCTTTTAATATTATTATCTAAATTATCAGTAGTAGCAGCTCCTACCCGAATATCTTGAGGCACCTCTCTTCCTAAGAACATTACTACTACAGTGGTGTCTCTTCCCTGCATTTCTCCCTTGGCTATGCCTATCCCTATATCTGTAAAATAACCGTTTAATATATTCTTAGCGTGGGAAGGAGAATTAAGCCAAGCTCTAACCAATGACTTTGGCTCAGAAGCATTTATAGCTAGATTCTCAGCTGCTGCGGCGTAGTTATAATCCACCTCTTTCAACCATTCCCAAGGGTATTTGCCATCAGGAGAAATATGATCAAAGTAATCTTTTTCAAGCATATCTTCTGCTTTCATTTGAGCTGCTTCATTCAGCTTTTCATTGGCTTTAAGAGTTAAAAATCCCTGTTCTTCTCTAACTGGATTAACCTCTTTTATTATAAGGTCTTGGGTAAGATGAGCCAAAAAGCGGTCTACTTGAACAAAAATAGGAGAAATAAAGAAGAATATCAATACCGACAAAAAACAGTACAGCACTAAAGCCCTGAATCCTATAATTCTGGGTAAAAAGTTATTACTGTCTGCAGGTATTAAGAATGACTTTAATAATTTCCTCATATTTACATTATACTATATTACTAATTCTCCTTGAACCACTAATCTAGATGTGTCTGAAAACAAAGGATGGCAGGTTATCAAGGTTAAGGTAGGAACACTAGTATCTAACAAAACCTCTGTGCTATTAGGATCAACAACAGAAATGGAATTCACAGAATAAACATACTTCTCCCCTTTCCAAAAAACCAAAAGGTTATCTCCTTCAGAAACCTTATCTAAAAGATAAAAGGTTTCTTTGTGAGGAGGTTTGTATTTAAACCTATGAGCAGCCAGAGCAGTGTTTTTAAGCAGATCCGGAGTAGTTGTCTGAGGAAGAAGCCATGCTCCCTGTTCTAGAGCAGAATCATCTGCACCCTCTACTATTGGAATCTCAACTCCTATTTTAGGGATTATAAGATAATCAGTGATTAAAACCGGCTCTACTGCTTTTACCCATTCTTTTAACAAGCCAGATATGCTGATCCCTCCCGTATGAGGCAAAGATCCCAAAACAACAACAGCCATATCTTTAACTTCTTGAGGATGATTTTCACCAGACGCTACAACCACATTCTCATATCTCCCATCTGGAACGTCTGACTGGATATATACACTGAAGGATCTTTCCCACGTCTCCCCTTCTTTAAGTAAGGATATATCCCACTCAACCTCTGATCTACCGTCATCTGTTATAAAGCCTTGGGGCAATTCATCTTTCACAACAAGATTAACGCCAGGAGCATCTCCTATATTTTTGATCTTGATAGTGAAAAGAACGTAAGAGCCAGCCGAAGCTGAACTTTTATCAACTGATTTGTCTATTTCAAGCTCTGGGAAAAACTCTTCTCCTTTTACAGGTATGTTTCCTACTTCCAATTCTGCTGTATCTTTATAATTGTCAGAATTACTCGCTTGAACTTCTGCTGTGTTAATATATTTTCCTGCCTCTGTCTCTTCTGAAACAACAACCTTAAAAGTAACTGTTTTTGTATCACCTCTCATCATATCTCCTAGATCCCATTCGCCATCTTCTCCAGTGTCTTCATAAATAAACCCTTCGGGTAGTATATCTTTTAGCACAGTGTTTCTTGCTACGCCAGAACCTAAACATTCTACAACAATAGTATAACTAGCTGTATCTCCTGCGTTAACAAACTCTTCTGCAGCTGTTTTATCTATTGAGAATCTAGGACGAGAAGGCCCTCCTCCATAAACGCAGGAACCATCATTAACAGTAGCCTGAGAATTATAGTTTAGAGCATTGGGATCAGTGCAGCCAGGTATTTTATAGATACAAGTATCATCATCTAAGGTTGCCTCTGAGCTATAGTTCAAGGCTTCCGGATCCATGCATCCGAGGATCTGGAAATTCAAGTGGTGATTGCCAAAATCATACTCGGAAAGATCAACGTCAATTAATTCTACAGCATGACACCCATTAGGATATGTCTGGCTCCATCCAGCTTGATTAATTTCACAAACAGTATATGTCCCAGGATCCAGGTTTAAAAAGGAATAATTGCCGTAAGTGTCTGTTAGCGTAGAGCTAGAAAGCTGCTCTGAAACATAAAGTTCTATTGTCCAGCCTATTAATCCTGGTTCAGAATCATTTACTCCATTATTATTCTGGTCGTTGAACTTTATGCCCGATATTGAGAAAAGCTCAGGGTATTCACATAATTCGTCATCCACTGTTGCTTCAGGGTCATAGTTTAAAGCTTCTTCATCAGTACAGCCAGGAACTTCAGTTTCCTTTGAAGTATTGAATGCAATACAATAATAAGTTTGTCCTAATACAGGGGAAACAATATAGTCATAATTGTCATAATTTAATATATCATTATGGCAGTACATCTCTGCTGAAACATTATCTTCTGCAACATCCTTAGGAGGATTAGTAAAAGGAATATATCCTTCTTTTAAAGCCTCCCTTACCCATATTCTTGATGTTTCTTGCAACTCGTTTATCGCAACGATTGCTGGTTCTCCAGAAATTCCAGTAGAAGAATCAAAATTCTTCCATTCATTAAAGCCAGCTCCTGTAGGGGCATGTCCTACGTAATCTCCAGATAACTTAGGTACATCTGAATAACCCCATTGAAAATCCCAGTCAGTCTCTAAATGACAAGCTTCTTGGCTTTGAGAAACATAATCTTGAGCAGTATTTTCATTAATTAAAGCAGGTGCTCCGCTGTCTGTCCAATTAGGAAGATCTGATTCGTTGTCACACACAACCTTATATGCATTAATAGTGACTTTTTCTGGCTCTGGATATTCACATGTCCCATCATCTATATTAGCCTCAGGGTCATAATTAACAGCCTCTAGATTTGTACAACCTGGTATTTCTTCTTCACCTTTTTGCTTATTAAAGACAACTAATGTCCTATCTGGCCTTTGTTCTGTTAGGACAATGTGTCCGTCCGAGTCATCATTTGATAGGTCAAGAATAAAGGAATCATCTAAAGATTGAACCTGGACATCAAACTGGTCATTGTATAAAGGGATCTCCCATCCTGAAGAAGGATAGATTTCTTCAGAATAAAAATATTCTGTTATATCAAGCTCACTAATGATAATACATTGGGCCTCATGCGAATAATCTTCCCAAAAACTTCTATTTAGAGTTAATGGAGTGGTAAAGGTTATATCTTGGCCAGCTACTGAAATAGAAAATTCAGTTCCTGGAAAACCAGAACCATCTATTATATTACTCTCAGAATCAGTTATTATTTTGCAAATAGTGATAGATCCTTTTAGTTCTTCATATTCGCAACTACCGTCATCAATAGTAGCTTCTGGATCATAATTAAGAGCTCCTGGGTCTGTACAGCCTGGCATTTCACAAACACAAGCAGAAACAGAAGAGACTAACGTTCCTATACCGATAACAACGGTTAACAGCACAATGCTGTTCAGCAATATTTTCTTCATAGTTATAGTTATAATGATAAATAATATTTTTAAAAAAGAACAATAAAAGAACAATAAATAAAGAATTCTTTGTAATATTAATATATTAAACTAAAGAAAAATATTGTCAACAACGCCTTGATTTTTCCAACACAATTTGTTATTATTAATTATTATGAAAAAAGACATACACCCAAAATATCATGATAGAGCAAAGGTTGCCTGCGCATGCGGTAATAGTTTTGAAGTTGGCTCAACTAAAGAAAATATAGAAGTAGAGATATGTTCTAAATGCCACCCTTTCTATACTGGTAAAGAGAAAATAGTAGATACAATGGGAAGAGTAGAAAAGTTTAAGAAGAGATTAGAGAAAAAGAAAAAAGGTAAATAATATCATGCCAAACGTGGAGGATATTAAAAAAGAATATCAAGATATTTTAAACCAGCTCTCAGACCCTGAGCTGGTTTCGGATTGGGAAAGGTTTGAACAGCTCTCTAAGAAGAAAAAGGAATTAGAAAAAATAGTTGAAAAGCAAAAAGAAATAGAAGAAATAGAAAAAAAGGTAAAAGAAAACCAAATAATAATAGCATCGGAAGAGGCAGAGCTCAAAGTATTAGCCGAAACAGAAATAACTCAACTGCAGGAAAAAGAAAAGGAATTAAAAAAAGAACTCAAGTTCTTATTAAAAGAAGAAAAGACACCTGCCTGTTCTGCAATAATAGAAATAAGAGCAGGAGCAGGAGGAGATGAAGCAGCTTTATTTGCTGCTGATTTATATAAAATGTATACCAAATATGCTGAAGTGCAAGGATGGCAAGCTAAACTACTGGATTCTCATGGAATAGGAATAGGAGGTTTTAAAGAAATAATATTTGAGTTAAAGGGAAATGCATACGACAAAATGAAGTACGAGGGCGGAGTACACAGAGTACAAAGAATACCAGAAACAGAAAAATCAGGAAGAGTGCATACTTCCACAGTTTCTGTGGCTGTACTGCCAAAACCTAAAAAACAGGAAGTAAAAATAAGAACAGATGAGTTAAAAGTAGATTATTTCAGATCTTCAGGTCCTGGAGGGCAGAACGTAAATAAAAGAGAAACCGCAGTAAGAATAACCCACTTGCCTACTGGTATAGTTGTTGCTTCCCAAAATGAAAGGAATCAGCTTCAGAATAAAGAGAATGCTATGGCCATACTTTCTGCCAAGATATTAGATAAAAAAGAACAAGAAGCTGTGGAAAAGATAGGAGGAAAAAGGAATGAACAAATAGGAAAGGCAATGAGAGCAGAAAAGATAAGAACATATAACTTTCCCCAAGACAGAATTACAGATCATAGAATAAAAAAATCCTGGCACGGAATAGAAGAAATCATGTCAGGAAAACTAGATAAAATAATAAAAGTATTAGAAAAAGAACTTACTTAATCTTTTCAATATCTGCTTCGTAACGTTCGGTTATTGCCATTACAGGATAGCCATAATCTCTTCTATAAACTGAGGCGTAGCTGGATTTATACCATCCAGGACCTGCAAAATAGCTTAAAGCAGCATTAAACTCCCCGTCATAAGTTTGCTTCTTTGCTCCATAATCAGATAGATATAAGGCAGCCGCCATAAAAGCGTCTTTAATATCCCACGGGTCTCCGGGTTTGCCTGTAATATTCTTTAACCTTTCTCTGTAAATCATCCAGGTGCTTGGTATAAACTGGGCTGGTCCCATAGCTCCTCCCCAACCGTAGCTCATAGGACAAGAAACCGGCGTTTCAAAAGGATCCCTGCCAATTTCTTGAGTAATAGTTAAGAAAGGCCCAACATCCCTTGTCGGTTTCATTACCTTGGACAACACACGTTCTGTTTTAATAACCTCTCCTGCTCCTGTATCCGGATCTTTCAGATAGCATTGACCAACATTCTTTCCAATGTTAGACTCTTGAGTTAATACAGCCAAAAGGAAGGCAGGCCTGACACCGGTAACACTTTCTACATATTTGGCAATTTCATAAGCTTCTCCAAAAGTAGGAGCTTTGGCTATACCTATTAATTCAAATATTCTTGATCTTATTTCTGCAGCCTTCTGGTCCACTTCTTGCTTTTCTGCTAAATACTTTTGATATTCTTGTTCTGTAAGCTTTAAATAATATTCCTGCTCTTGTTTGACCTGACTGTTTTGGTTCTTCTGAACTGTTTGTATCTGTACTATGTTTTCCAGATCGCCCTTTTCATCGTCTAGAGAAACTCTCTGGTTTTCTAAATTAACCTTCAATATCTTTATATTCTGTAAAAGTTCTTTACTCTTTGTGTTTAAAACTTCTAAAGAAACGAGATTGTCAAAAAAACCAGACAAGTTATCTTCTGCAAAGAATATCTCTACAACAGGCTTTTGATCTTCTTCGTATATATTCTGTAAGATATTAGCTAGTTTTACTTTAGTATCTTCTATTTTCAAAGAAGTCTTTTCAATAGATCCTTCCGTATCTTTAATCTGAAGACCTAAATCTTTAATAATTAAATTACTTTGATTTATTTGATAGTTTAAATTGCGGATCTTTTTATTCAAGCTGTATATTGTATTCTCCAAGGTTTCTTTCTCCTGACTTGTTTTATTAAGATCCTCCCCTATTTCATCACTCAAATCCCTATAATACTGTTCACACTTTTCTAAAAGTTTTCTACATTCTGTATCAGATAAGCCCTTGCAACTATCCTCTATAGTATCTAAATCGCACAAAGATTCTAAATCTTCTGCAAATAAAAAGCTCGGTAAAAGCAAGGCAGTAAATAGTAAACTATAAACTATAAACTTAGGATTATTCATTTTCTTTACCCGCCGTAGCCTTGGCGGAGGAGGGCTCATTTTTTTCTTCTTTGTCCACCGTAGTTTCAGTGGAAGCGGATTTTTCTTCAACCCCTTCTACTTTTTCAGCTTCTTCTTCAACTGGTTTTTCTAACTCTTCTTCTTTCTCAGGCGGAGTAACTAAAGCAATAATATCTTCGGGTTCTTTGTCTACAGAAACCCCTTCTTCAAGATTTAAATCCTTTACCAGAATCTCATCCTCAAAAGTCTTAAGGGATGAAACATCTACTTTTATTTCATGGGGTAACTTCTCTGGCAAAGCCTTTACCTCAATCTCCTGTACTTCTTTAATTAAAGTTCCCCCTAAATCTTTAACAGCAGGTGCTTCTCCTTCAAAAACTAAAGGAACCCAAGCTTCTACTTCCTCTGTAAGAATTGGCTGATAAAAATCAGCATGCAGAGGAGTTCCTTTCATAGGATCCAGCTTAACTTCATGTATTAAAACAGAATAGCTGTCTTTATCCAACTTTAAAGAAATTAATGAACTCTCCCCTGCTTGTTTATATACTTTTTCAAACTCTTTAAGATCAAGTTCTACATTCACGGTTTCTACTTCCGGACCATATAAAACAGCAGGTATAATTCCCTGTTTTCTTAACTTTTTCACTGCTCTCCCAATAGTTTCTCTTTTTTTAGCTTCAAGAGTTATCATGTTTATATATTACTCTTTTACCATAATACACTGAACAGGGCAAGCCTCTGCCGCTTCTTTAGAACATCCTACTGCTTCAACTTCCAACTCATAATTATCTCCATTTTTCTTAGAGTTGATTGGTTTTGCCTTGCCATTGTCTGTCATTTCCCAGAACTTGGAACAAAGGGCAACACAAGAACCGCATCCAATGCACTTATTGTGCTCTTGTATAATTTTTGCCATACTATTTTATTATAAATTGGTTAGAAAATAGCTCTCTTTCTTTTTTGAACAATTCATTTGTTTGGCATCCAACACAGGCTTGTATCATTAAACGATGAACCCCTTTTTCCACAGGCGGTATTGTGAGTTCAAACGCCTTAACGTCTTTAGGCTGGATACAACTGTCAACCATATCCTCTTCAGGACATTCTTGATATTGATAACTAATCCACTCTTCATCTTTTTTCTCAAAATAATAGGGGTAACAGCTGGAAAAACAAAACTTATCTCTTGTGTTATTGGCTATCTTCACTTTTAAGTTTTCTCCCAAGACATACTCTTGTTTATCTGTAAGGACATTGATAACTTCTTCTGTTTGCTCTTTTGGAAGAAAATAGGAAATTAAGATTATAGCAGCTAAAACGACAAGACCAATAATAATTATAATAATATCTTTTTTACTCATTTTTTATTAAAGCTTGAAAAAAGCTTTATTTTCTCTTCGACCTTTTTTTGAACTACTTTTGTAGCTTCTGGAAGAACTTTGTATGGTTTAATCTCTTTCTTGCCAAAACCCTTCAAAACACCTTTTCTCCAAGCCATTCTCAACTCTGTATTAACATTTACTTTATTTATTCCTGTTTTAACCGCTTTTTTTATTTGTTGACTGGAAATACCAGAGCCTCCATGCAAAGCTAAAAATACATTAATCTGTTTGGTTATTTGATTCAATCTGTTAAAATCTATCCTTACATCTTTATAATACCCGTGAACGTTACCTATGGCAACAGCTAGGGTGTCTATTTTAGTTCTTTTAACAAAATCTTTAGCCTGTTCAGGATCAGTAAGGCTTGCCTTAACAATATCATCTATCTCTCCCTCAACTATCAAGCCATTTTTACGCCCTAACTCAGCTACTTTTTTAGCAAACTTAATATTTTTATCAAAGCTTAAAGAAGAACCATCAAAATGAACAGCAGAAAAACCATAATCTATTGCTTCTTTGATTAAACTTAGATCTTTTCCATGGTCAAGATTTAAAAAAGCAGGAACATTATACTCTAGCTTTAGTATCTCAACTAAGGCTACTGCTTCCTTTATTCCTAAAAATCTTATCTCTCCTTCTGAGGTTCCTAATATAACAGGACTTTTCATCTTAGCTGCCGCTCTCATTATTCCCCTTAATTGTTCTAAAGTAGAAAAGTTAAACTGGCCCATTGCCCATTTGCCCTTTTTTGCTTTATCTAAATAATATCTTAAGTCTTTCATTTTACTTTACAATTATGACCTGAACAGGCCTCTTTTGTAATTTTTGCCTTTCTGGGCTTGCTTTTCTTTTTAAGTAAACCTCCCTTTGCCCCCCAACGTCCTATACAAGAAATACTATTATTCAAGCCGAACTGGATAGATTTTTCAATTTCCCCACCACTCCTTATATACTCTGCTACAAAACCAGAGCCAAAAGCATCCCCCGCTCCGGTATTGTCAATAATATTTTCTTTTACTCCTGGAGCTGAAAAGATGTTCTTGCCGTCTGCAACAACAACACCTTCAGGTCCTTTTGTCATAACCGCTATTCCAGGACAAAGATCATCTATTTTCTTAAATATATCTTTTTCTTTGTTATAGGGAAGACTAGTTAACATAGATGCTTCTTCCTGATTTAAAAACAGAATATCTACTTTTTTAAGAATACTATTAAGCTCTTTTTTAGGTAAAGAAAGCTGTGAATTACCAGGATTAAAAGCTACTTTTATGCCTTTTTTCTTGGCAAAAAAGACTATTTCTTTAGTTAACAAAGCTAGCTTTCCGGAAAGAGGAGATAGATAAAACCATTTGCAGCTGCTTAATTTCTTCCAATTAATATCTCTTTTGGTTAAAAGCTCAGAAGCTCCTCTAAAAACTAAGATTGTCCTGTCTTTGCCGCGAGAGGTTTTTAGAATAACAGAATAATTTGTCGGTTTATCCTTTGTCTTAAAAACTAAACTAGTATCTATGTTATATCCTTTTAAATCCTCTACTACTTGTTTTCCTGCCAAGTCATCTGCTACCATTCCGCAGAATCTAGTTTTAAAGCCCTGCAGAGAAAAAGTGGCAGCAGTATTAGTCCCTCCCCCCCCAGAATAAGAATATATCTCACTTATATCTATTTTAGAGCCAAGATTAAAACAGATTCCTTTGCTGGAAATAAACTTCTTACTCTTAACTGCCTTAATGCTTCTAGATCTCATAAAAACATCCCAGGCAGCCGATCCAAATGTTACAATGTCATACATATTTATTTCTTCTTAGATAGGTTCATTATTGTTTTAATAACAGTGTCTGGATTTAAAGACATGCTTTCTATGCCCTGCTTTTGCAGAAACTCGGCAAACTCTGGAATATCAGAAGGGGCCTGACCGCATATGCCGCAGTACTTATTCTTATCCTTGCATGCCTTTATCGTTTTAGCTATCATGTCTTTTACAGCTTTATTCATCTCGTTGCCAATATATGCTATATTGCCGTTATCTCTGTCTAGACCTAAAACTAATTGAGTTAAATCATTGCTGCCAATACTCATACCGTCAAATATCTTCAAGAAATCATCGGCTAGAATAACATTGGAAGGGATCTCACACATTACATAAACCTTAAGATCTTTTAACCCAAATCTTTTTATAAGATTAGCAGCTTTCTCCCCTTCTTCAACTGTTCTGCAGAAAGGCACCATAACACTCACGTTATCCAAACCAAACACCTCTCTAACTCTTTTAATTGCCTTACACTCCATTTGAAAAGCAGGCTGGAAAGTCTCATCTATATATCTGGAAGCTCCTCTGAAGCCGAGCATTGGATTATTTTCTTCTTTTTCATACAAGTCACCTCCAATTAAATTGCGGTATTCATTAGTTTTAAAGTCAGAAAACCTGACAATAACCTCTTTGGGATAAAAAGCTGCTGCTATTTGGGCTATTCCTTCTGCTAACTCTTTAATAAAATACTCTCTCTTGTCCTTATGCTCAACGGTAATTTCCTGGATCTGTTTTTTCAGCTTTTTATTCTTCAGCTTGTTGAAATGATAAAGAGCCAATGGATGAACTCTTATCTTTTCTGCTATAATAAATTCCTCCCTAGCCAGACCAACGCCGGAATTTGGTAAAAACGATGTTTTAAAAGCAATATCTGGAGCTCCTATGTTTATCATAATCTTTATCTTTAATTTAGGAACTTTTTTCAAATCATACTCTTTTATACTGAAAGGAATCTTCCCTTGAAAGATTCTTCCGTGCAACCCCTGAGTACAGTCAACTGTAATCTCTTGGCCTGTTTTTAAAAGTTTTGTTGCGTCTCTAGTGCCTACTATAGCAGGAATACCAAGCTCGCGAGACACTATGGCAGCGTGAGCTGTCTTGCCTCCTTCATCTGTAACTATGGCTGAAGCGATTCTCATTATAGGAACCCAGTCAGGATCTGTCATGGCGGTGACTAAAACTTCTCCTGGTTTAAAATCCGCGATATTAGAAACGCTGGGAATAATTCTAACCTTGCCAATGCCTATTTTATCCCCCACAGCAATGCCTGTTAAAATAGGAGCTTTTTTGCTCTTAACCTTGTATTCTATATACTTCTTAGCTTCTGAGGGCGCATGAATTGTTTCTGGCCTTGACTGAACAATAAACAATTCCTTTGTTTTACCGTCTTTTGCCCATTCTATATCCTGGTGTTTCCCGTAGTGTTTCTCAATCTTCTGAGCCCACTTAGCCAAAGTTATAATATCCTTGTCTGATATGGAGAACTTTAACTGGTCAGAATCTTTAACTTTGACTTCTTTCAGGCCTCCTTTTCTAGCATATATATACTTTCTGTCTTTCCTGCCTAGGTTCTTTACGATTATAGAGTTAAAACCCTTTTCTAAAGTAGGTTTATGAACATAAAACTCATCAGGCGTAATCTTGCCTTTCACTATCATTTCCCCTATTCCCCATATAGAGTTTATTAAAACAACATTCTCAAAACCAGTTTCTGTATCTAAGGTAAACATTACTCCAGAAGAACCCAGGTCTGACCTTACCATTTTCTGCACGCCCACAGATAAAGCAATCTTTAAATGATCAAAACCTTTTTCCTCTCTGTAAGCAATAGATCTGTCTGTGAATAAAGAAGCAATGCATTTTTTGCAGGCATCCAGCAGATTCTCCTCTCCTTTTACATTTAAGAAAGTCTCCATTGCTCCTGCAAAAGAAGCAGTTGCCAAATCCTCAGCAGTAGCAGAAGAACGAACTGCTACATCGGTATTAGCTTCTTTATATTTACGAGACAGCTTTTTATACGATTTAGTAATCTTTTTTTCTAAATCTTTAGGAAAAGACGAATTCAATATTAATTCCCTTACTGCTTTGCCTGTTTTCTGCAAGCTTTTAATATCTTTTTGGTCAAACTTTGAAAAAAGCTCTTTAATCTTTTTATCTATCTTATTTGCTTTTAAGAAATACCAAAAGGTCTTAGATGTTAAACAAAAACCCTGGGGAAGATTGACTCCCTGCTTCATCAGATATCTATGCATTTCTCCCATGGAGGAATTTTTTCCTCCGACCAAAGGACCGTCATCTTTATTGATTTCTTTATACCAAAGTATGTATCTTAATTTCTTTAACATATTATTCTATTATACTATATTTAACTTTCTAAATTCAAATGATTCAGGATGTTTTGACTCTTCCCACTTTTCACTAAACTCAGGGGTAAACGGCTCAAAACCATGCTTTTGGTAAAATCTTTTAGCTCTAATGCCAGAATTATCTTTATGAATATCCAAAACAATTGCTTTATATTCTTTATCTTTGGCAAAATTCTTTATTTTTTTAATCATTAAAGAACCCAAACCCTTGCCTCTATGCTTTTTAGCGATATAAAACCTTTTTAACAAACCATTATCTTTTGATAATTCTTTCAATCCTCCGCAGCCAATAATATGTCCTCCTTTTTTAGCTAATAAAAATAGTTCCCTGCCTCCTGCGAAGAACCGCTTTAAGTTTTCCAGTCCATAGTTAAATCTTTTATCCCAGCCAAGCTCGTCAAAAATCCCCATACAAAAATCATGGGCCCTTTTAATATCTTTGTCTTCAATTTCGTCAATCTTTATCTCCATCTCAGGACTTAATTATCTTTTTTATCTGCTCAACACTTTCAGGATTAGCCAAAGTGCTTAAATCTCCCAAGTCCTCTCCAGTAAACAGCTTTCTTAGTATTCTCCTCATTATCTTGCCTGATCTGGTCTTAGGCAGATCCTTAACAAGATAAACCTTTTTAGGAGTGGCAATAGGACCTATCTGGCTTCTTAGCTGGGCCACTACTCCTTTTTCAATCTGAGCCAAAGACTTTTTAACCTTGGAGGTTACAAAAGCTATTGGCACTTCCCCTTTTATCTCGTCAGCAATACCGACTACGGCGCACTCTGTAATATCTTTATGCAGGGCAATAGCTGATTCCATCTCACCTGTAGTTAAACGATGCCCTGCAACCTTCATTGCATCATCCGCCCTGCCAACAACTCTTATTAATCCCCTTTCGTCTTTATATGCCCTGTCTGAGGTAAAATAGATTTTCTTGCCGTAATCTGTCCAATAAGTTTTTAGATATTTCTTAGGATTCTTGTAAACCCCCCTTAAAAGACCCGGGTTAAAAGGTGGCATAAGAACCAAATTGCCTTCTTTATTAGGTCCTAGTTTTTTACCTTTTTCATCTAAAATCTCAAACCTTAAGCCGGGAAACGGCAAACCAGTGAAAGTAGGCTTAAAAGGCCCTATTCCTGGCAAAGAGGTAATTAATATACCTCCTGTTTCTGTCTGCCACCAGGTATCAAGCAAAGGCCTTTTGTTCCTGCCTATTTCTTTAAAGTACCACTTCCAGGCAGCTTCATCTATTGGTTCTCCTACAGAAGCGATTATCTGCAGAGCATCAAACTTATTATCTTCTAACATTTTAGCCCCGTATTTCTCAAACATTCTTACCGCCGTGGGAGCAGTGTAAAAAGTAGTTACTCCGTATTTATCAATAACATCAGCCCACCTGTCAGGATTAGGCCAGGTAGGAAGCCCTTCAAATAGTATAAAAGTGGCTCCTGCTAATAAAGGCCCGTAACAAGAATAAGTATGGCCTGTAATCCAGCCCAAGTCAGCTGTGGACCAGAAAATATCATCTTCTTTTAAATCAAATATCCATTTGGCAGTAAAGTTAGCCTGAACAGTATAGCCACCTGCAACGTGCATACAGCCCTTTGGCTTGCCAGTAGATCCTGAGGTATATAGTATGAAAAGCAGGTCCTCAGCATCCATCACAGCAGGTTCTGCAAACTCTTTTTGTCCTTTGATAAGCTCGTGCCACCAAATATCTTTACCTTTCTTAAAATTTATTTTGTTCTTAGCCCTCTGAACAACAATAACCTTTTTAATATCTGTTTGCTTTATTCCTTCATCGGCTTGTTTTTTCAAATCAACTATTCCCCCTTTTCTGTAATAACCGTCTGCTGTTATTAAAACTTTTGCCTTGGTGTCCTGCATCCTGACCTTAAGAGCCTTGGAGCTGAAAGCAGAAAAGACAACAGAATGAACTGCCCCTATTCTAGCGCATCCCAACATAGCAATTACTGCCTCTGGAATCATTGGAAGATAAATACCAACCCTGTCTCCTTTCTTAACTCCCAAAGACTTTAGGGCGTTGGCGAACTTATTAGTTTCCCTGTATAGATCATAGTAAGTAAAAACTCTTGGCCTTTCTTCTGTAGGCTCTGGCTCCCATATTAAAGCTACCTTGTTCTTTCTCTGTTCTAAATGTCTGTCTAGAGCATTGACAGTTATGTTTATTTTTCCTCCTTTAAACCATTCAAAATAAGGTGGCTTATGGGAAAACACCTTTCTCCATTTCTTAAACCAAACAAGCTCTTTAGCCAATCTTTCCCAGAACTTTTTAGGATTTCTCAAAGACCTTTTATATATCTTTTTATCACTTATCAACGCCTGTTTTTTAAACTCTTTTGTGGGGTAATATAAATCTCCCTTCTTAATCAGTTTTGGTTCTTTCATATACTATATATTAATTAATAATCTTTTATTAATTATACCTTGTGGCTTAAATTAAAAAAAGAGTTTTAATGTGAAAAACTCTTTTTGTGTAAAACCTTTTTGTGTGAAGCCTGGCTTTACACAAAACCAAACCTGGCTTAGCTTACAACTTCTTTCCTATATATTCTGCAAACTCAGCTAATCTACAAGCATAGCCATACTCATTATCATACCAACCAAGAACTTTTACTAAATTGTCTATTACCATTGTGTTGTCCAAATCAAGAATAGAAGAATAGGTATTACCTATAAAGTCTGAAGAAACCAATTGCTCTGATTCTGTTTTAAATATCCCTTTATACTCTTTCCCAGCTTTTAAGAAAACATCGTTTACTTCTTTTCTAGTAGTTGATTTCTCAACTTCAACTATCAAATCCAAAATAGAAACAATTGGAGTAGGAACTCTTATGGCAATGCCGTCTAACTTTCCGTCTATTTCTGGAATTGCCTTGCCAATGGCCTTAGCAGCGCCTGTGCTGGTAGGTATTAAGTTCAAGGCTGCAGCTCTTGCTCTTCTTAAATCCTTGTGCGGAAGATCCAATATCTTCTGGTCATTGGTATAGCTGTGAACAGTGGTCATAAAGCCAGACTTAATACCAAAATTGTCATTCAGTATCTTTGCCATAGGAGCTAAGCAGTTGGTAGTGCAAGAACCCATATCCATTATATGATCTTTACTAGAATCATATTTTTCTTCATTTATGCCCAGAAGAAAAGTAGGTATATCTTCTGATTTGGCAGGAGCTGATATAATGACTTTTTTGGCTCCAGCTTTAATATGTTTTTGGGCATCCTCCCTTTTTCTAAAAGCTCCTGTGCATTCCAAAACAACATCTACCCCCATTTTTTTCCAGGGAAGTTTCTCAGGGTCTTTTTCAGCAAACATTTCAGATTTTATCTTCTTATCGCACTTGCCGTAAATAGAATCATACTTAAAAAGATGCTCTAATGTCTCATTGTCTGTTAAGTCATTAATAGCGACCACATTCAAATCAGGGTGATTATCTAAAATCCTTCTTAAAACAGGACGGCCGATACGACCGAAACCGTTTATTGCAATTTTTATCATATTAATCTTTTATATTAAGTAACTCGTTTATTTTTTCTTTATCAAAGCCAATAATAATCTGCCCATCTATATCCACAACGGGCACTCCCATTTGTTCTGACTTTTTTACCATTTCATCTAAAGCTTTCTGATCTTGAGAAACATCAATATCTTCAAACTCAAATCCTTTATCCTTTAAATATTCTTTTAAGGTTACGCAGTAAGGACAAGTTGGTGTTGAAAAAATACGTATTTTTGCCATAGTTATATCTGATTAATTAGATCTTGAACCTCAGAGCAAACATCTCCTGGCTGATTGCCAGTTAGCTTACAAGTTAAAGCGGTTAAAACTCTGGTATTCTCTTCTGCTCCGAAGCTTTCCCCGGAACCTACCCTATAGTACTGACACCCTAAAACAGTTGTTGGGATTCCGCCTGTGCTATATTCACTGAAAACATCCATGTCTTCTCCTGTATCCATATTATTACGGAAAGATATAAAACCTTCGAATCTTGCCATAACCTGTTCTGTTATTGGATGCTCCCACTGACAATGAGGACAGCTTTCTGAGCCAAAGAAATAAATAATCGGCTTTCCATCTTCTGAACAAACCTCATTTGTGCTTACAGAAAAACTGCCTATTGTAGTAACAGATTCTTCAGGCAGTGCTTCAATTTCTTCTAAATTAATAATTTGAGGAAAGACAAACCTGCCGTCTTTAGATGCTCTCCATTCTACCTCCTGCCCATCTACCTCAAAGCTTATCTTATAAACACCTTTTTCTTCGCTCGTAGCTAACAAAGAAGCCTGCTGAGCCTGATCTTTTAAAAGGTTGTTATTGATAAAATCCATTACGACATCGCCTGCTTGCGCGGCTGTAATCTGGTTCTCCAGATTACATTGGTTTTTTGAATAGCCTGTAAAAATAATTGCTCCTGCAATTAAAACGCCTGCTATTAATAAAACTATTGGAATAAGTAGCTTATTGTTCATATGTTTATAGTTTATAGTTTATAGTTATGGTTCCAATCTACAAAGCTAATAGTATCACAGCCATTATTTTCTTGCAATACTGATAACTTCTTTTCTCTTTAGATTAATCTTTTTATCAAACTCATATTTTATTAACCCTCCATAATCAACCTCTACATTAATAATATCCCTGTCTGGAATTCTTTCAATATGCTTTATTAAAGCCCTTAAAGAATTATGAGAAGCAACGACTAAAACATTCTTACCTTGTTTCAAATCATTCTTTATATACTTCTTAAAAACAGGAACAGCTCTCTTGTAAGTCATTCTTAGATTCTCTCCTCCAGGAGGCCTTTTGTCAAAACTTCTCCGCCAGAGACGAACTAATTCTTTGCCGTATTTCTTCATCATCTTTTTCTTGTTCCTTCCCTGCAAATTTCCATAATACCTTTCATTTAACCTCTCTGAAATATATACTGGAATATATTTATTATTAATCTTTTCAAACTGGCCCCAGTTCTTCATTCCTCCTTGGTCTAAATGAATAAATATTGGGTACTTCTTATCATAATACTCAAAAATAGCCAAAACACTGTCTTGGTTTCTAATCAAGGGAGAAGAATAGATAGAATCTATCTTACTTCTAAAAACCGCCTTAGACGTTTTTTTGGCTTTCTTTTCCCAGCCCTTTAGCAAAGGAACATCAACCCAGCCAGTAAACCGGTTTTCTTGGTTCCACTGAGACTTAAAATGTCTTAATAAAAACAATTTAGCCATATGTTTTAATTATAACAAACTATAAAAATAAAACAAAGTACGCTTGACATTTTTACTACTTTATGATACCCTAGACACAGAACTTAAACAAAACAATACTATTAAAATGAAAGGGTAAGACGATGAAAAATTTAATGGTTGCCATGATTATTATGCTATTAATATTATTAACTGGGTGCAGTTCATCTAATTCGGTCAATAGGGCTTTTATTAAGAGCGCTTACGTGTTCTCGATCAACGAGGATGCGCTGCCAATCATGCAAAAGATGGAAACAATTCAGAAAGAAGCAAGCGGAGGAGAAGAAGTAGAAGAGGTATATGTTATGTCTCTTTATGTTAAGGCAGACAAAAACAAAAACGATAAAATCTCAAGAGGCGAGGCTGAAAAAGCCTACAAACAATACCTGACAGAAATCAGAACAGTTGTCGGAGCTATACCTTTTCAGGTCCCTACACCGAAGTGATAAACAAAACAAAGGCGGTGATACAACATCATCGCCTTTTATAATTCTGATTCTATCTTAACAAGACGATTATACTTTACTAAACGCTCGGACTTAGAAGGAGCGCCTGATTTGATAAATTCAGAACAAACACCTACAGCTAGGTCTGCTATAAAGTCATCCATTGTTTCACCAGATCTGTGAGAAACTATTGTTTTCCATCCGTATGACTTAGCCAACCTAACAGCTTCTAATGTCTGCGTAATTGTACCTATTTGGTTTGGTTTAATAATTATGCCTGTACAGTTGTTCTTCGCCCTTTTAATCCTTTTAATGTTAGTCGTGAGATAATCATCTCCAACAATTATAGTTTTAAGCTTCTTAACAGCTAAAGAAAATCCTTCATCATCGTTTTCTTTAAAAGGATCTTCTATAAATATAATGGGGTATTTTTCAAATAAACCTTTATAAAAATTTAATAAGCCCGTCCTATTAAAAAATCTGTTATCTATTTTATATCTACCGTGGCTGTAAAGCTGGGTTGCTGCTACATCCAGGCCAATATCTACCTTCAACTTACCCATTGCTTTAACCATATAATCAAGGGCCTTTTCTGGATCTGATATTGGAGGAGCAAATCCTCCTTCGTCTCCCATTATAATGCCGTTTTTACCAAAGTCCTTTTGTAAAAGCTTTTTCAAATTATTAAAAACCTTTTTGCCAACTTCCAGATTCCTGGCAAAAGAAGAATAATTGGGAACCATCATAAACTCCTGAATCTCTAAATTATTCTTGGCATGCGCTCCCCCATTAATGATATTAAAACAAGGCCGAGGTAAAGCCCGGCCTCCCTTGGCGGCCGGGCTTTTATAAAGCTTGGAAATATATTTATATAACTGAAGATTTACAGCTTTAGCTCCTGCCCGACAGCAAGCAATAGAAACGGGCAGTATTGCATTTGCCCCAAGGTTTTTATTCTCTATCAAGATATTATCTATTTTCTCTTGTTTTGTCTCATCCTGTCCCGCCAACTTCTTCTCTATAATCCTTACGTTATTTACTGCCTTTTTAGGACCAGCTATTTTAGCTTCATTCTTACCTGTTGAAGCACCAGAAGGACAAGATGCCAAAAACCTGCCTTTTTCTGTTCTCAGCTCAACTTCAACAGTAGGCCTTTTCCTAGAATCTAATATTGTCCTGGCTTTAATACTCTTTATCATCTCTCTATTTTCTTATGTTTAATATGGTTATGGGCTGCCAAAACGGCCTTAGCTCCTTCCCCAGCCGCTGCCACTATCTGCTTGAATTGGCCTGCGTTGACATCGCCTGCAGCATATAATCCCGGGGTTTTAGTCTGCATTGTTTCAAACTCAACCTTCACCTCTCCTTGCTCATTAATGTCAACCAAATCATTCATATTAGGAACTGCAGGCATATACCCCACCTCAATAAATACTCCTTTAACTTCTAATGTTTCCTCTTTTCCTTTGTGATCAAAAACTATTGAAGAAACCAGCTTCTCTCCCCTAATCTCTTTTAGGGTAACCTCAGTGATTATCTCTACTTTATCAGAATTATTAACTATATCCTGGATATGGTCAAAAGCTTTAACTTCTTCAGAAAATTCTAAAATATATATCTTCTTGGCAATATCAGTTAGGAAAGCTGCTGTTTCAAAACCAGCATTACCCCCTCCAATAACAGCAACATCTTTATCTTTAAAAAGAGGGCCGTCGCATACAGAGCAATGACTTACTCCCTTGCCCAAAAACTCTTTTTCTCCTGGAACTCCTAAATACCTGTAGGTAGAGCCTGTTGCTAAAATAACAGAGCAGGTTTCATATTCTTTGCTCTTGGTTAAAACAACAAGATTTTTGTCTTTCTTCTTAATCTCAACAACTTCATCTAATTTAACCTCTATTGGTAAGGTTTTCAAATGCTCTTCCATCTTTTTAACTAAGTCAACTCCCTGAACAGAGGTAAATCCTGGGTAATTCTCAATAGCAACAGCTTTTGAAGACATCTGGCCTCCAAAGTTTTTAGTAATTAAAATGGTCTTTAGATTAAGGCGGGAAGCATAAATACCAGATGTCATGCCAGCAGGCCCTGCACCAATAATAACTAAATCATACATCATACTAAGTTTATTGGTTTTTTGTTAATAAATGAGTCTATATTCTCCACTGTTGTTTCCAATATTCTGCCTAAAGCTTCTTTTGAATTAAAAGCACTATGAGGAGTCATTACAACATTATCCTGGTTTATCAATATATGGTTTCTTAAAACTGTTTTTAAGTCGCATGTCTTAGGAAACTCTTTAGACAAAAGCTCCCTTTCTTCTTTAATAAAGCATTCTTCTTCTAAAACATCTAAACCAGCTCCTGCAATAATCTTCTGGTCTAGAGCCTGAGCTAAAGCTTCTGTCTCAACAAGACCTCCCCTAGCTGTATTTATTAAGTAAGCTCCTTTTTTAATCAGTTTAATATTATCTTTATTAATCAAATGATGGGTCTTTTTATTATACGGAGCATGCAAGGTTATAACATCTGACTTCTTAAGAAGATCATTAAAGCTTACATGTTTCAAGCCGAGCTCTTTTGCCAACCTATTATCCTTTTTAACATCAAAAGCAATTATATTCATTCCAAAACCCTTAGCAATCCTGGCCACACAAATACCAATATGCCCTAGTCCTATTATACCTATTGTCTTTCCTTCTAAATCAAATCCCCTTAACCCTTCTAAAGAGAAATCTCCTTTCTTTGTTCTTTCAATAGATGGATAAAGCTTGCGGGAAAGCGCCAGCAGTAAAGCAAAGGTATGCTCTGCCACTGTATTGTCTCCATAATAAGGAACATTAGAGACCAACACTCCCCTTTTCTTTGCTTCTTTTAGATCAATATGGTCAAAACCAGTTGACCTGGTAGCAATATATTTTAGCTTAGACGCTTTGCTTAACACCTTCTTATCAATAATAGAGTAGATAAAAGGAGAGATTATTTCGTAATCTTCGGGATCAGACAAGGGCTCTTTGGAAAAAAACAGCTTATGAGACTTAAGTTTCTTCTCTAAAATGGTTTTTTCCCAGTCTTCTATTTCAAAAAACCCAATCTTCATATATTCTATTATAACTCAAACAATTTCTTAAAGCAAAAAGTCCTTGCTCAAGAGCAAGGACTTAGAACTTCAATCCCTTTATATATTCCCTTATTTCGTTACCGTACCTGGGATGATGGAGAGATAAATAAATATTGGACTTTAACCATTTAAGCTTGTCTCCTGCCTCAAGCCATTCTCCTGAAAACTCATAGCCGTATATAACTTTTCCTTGTTTGATCATTTGGTCTTCAAGAACTTCTGCTAATATAATCTCTCCTTTCTTGCTAGGCTTGGCTTTTTTAAGATAATCAAATACTTCCGGAGTTAAAATATATCTGCCAGCAATAGCCAAGTCAGACGGAGTTTCTTCCAAAGACGGTTTCTCAATAATCTTCTTGACTTTATGAAGTTTATTAGCAATCTTTTCCACTCCTACTATTCCATAAGCTGGTATTTTTTCTTTTGCTATACTTCTCAAACCAATAACTGGCTTTTGGCAAGTTTTAAATATATTAGCTAGCTGCAGCAAAACTGGCTCTTTGGAATCAAATATGTCATCTGGGAACATAGAAGCAACTGGCTCCCCCCTTACATTTTTAGCTGCCTGTAAAATAGCATGGCCGTCTCCTAGGGGCTTGTTCTGGAGGACATACGAAAAAGTTAAATCTGAACAAAGATCTTCCAATGACTTCAACTCTTCTAGAATATCTGTTTTTTTTCTTTCTTTTAAAAGCTTTTCTGTCTTATGACAAGGTTTTAAATAATCAAGCACTTTTTTATTATCCTGCCTTAAAACAAATATTATCTCTTTAATCCCGGAGTCTTTTGCCTCTTTAATAACATATTGAATTGATGGAACATCCACCAAGGGCCAAAGCTCTTTTGGCACTACTCTTGATAAAGGTAAAAACCTTGTTGCTAAACCTGCGATTGGAATAATAGCCTTTTTAATCATATTATTCTTGCTTCTTTCTTAATATTGCTGGAACATCCCAAATGCTTTCTTTTTCTAAAAGATCTTTCTCTTCCTGCTCTGCAACCTTTCTTACTTCTAAAGCATTTCTTCTAACCTTTTCCGGCTCCTTTTTCTCTTCAACTGCTTTAGGATTAGTTTTCGGTTTAGACTTGGGTTTCCTTTTGGTTTTAGGCTTTCCAGCCCGAGGCTGGTCGGCCTTGGGCCGAGGCTCAAGAACTGGTTCTGGTTCAGGCGTAACCTTTGGCTGAGGTTTTTTCCTTTTCTTTTTTTTCTTCTTTAAAGTCTGGGCTTGTACCTTTTTGCTCTTTAACAAATCGTTCTTAGAACCGCACCCCACAGCCAGCAGAGTTATTTTAACCTTATCTTTATACTTTGCATGCTGATTTATACCAAAGATAATCTTAGCATTTCTATTTATATACTCAGAAATAATTTCAGATATCCTAGAAACATCAGAAAGACAAAGAGCTCTTCCTCCGACTATATTGTATAAAATACCCTTAGATCCTTTTAAGGTATAGGGATAAAGGGGTGTAGAGCTTACCTTTCTGGCAGCCTCGTCTTTATGTGTTTCTGCTATTTCTACTGTATTTAAATAAGCTAGTCTGCCGTGACCTGAGAGTATTGTTCTCAAATCAGCAAAGTCAATGTTAATTAATCCTGGCAGATAGACCATCTCTATTAGGCCCTCTAGGTTGTTAACTAATCTTTTATTTATAGCAGACAAAGCATCTTGCAAAGGAGTGTTCTTGTCTATTACCTGAAAGATCCTCTCGTTAGGAATAACAGAAAAGATATTAAAATGAGGACCTATTTTCTTTAACGACTCTTTGGCAATCTCCATCTTTCTCTCTCCTTCAAACTTAAAAGGAAGAGTAAATATCCCATAAGTTAAGCAGCCCATCCTTCTGGCAATCTTGGCAAAAATAGGAGTAGCTCCAGAACCTGTTCCTCCGCCAAGAGAAGATATTATAATGCAAAAATCCTGACCCTCAAATACTTTCTTAATCTTGTCTTTTTCTTCTAGAGCAGCTTGCTCTCCTAGCTCAACATTCATTCCAGTTCCCAAACCCTTGGTTAAACTCTGGCCGAACTGAAACTTTTTTATCTTCCTGTTTAATCCTTTCAAGGCCCTGGCATCTGTATTGATTGCTAAAAAATCTGCCTTACTAATCCTTGAAACAATCTCTGAAATAATAGAACCTCCTCCACCCCCTATACCGATTATCCTTATTTTTGCCTTGTGAACTCCTTCAAAAACATTAACATCCCGCTTCTTAGAAGCTTTCTTCTTGTGCACAACCTTCTTGCGTACAGCTTTCTTAGATTTTCTCTTAATAACTTTTTTGGCCTGTTTCTTTTTAACAGGTTTCTTTACTGGTTTTTTTCTAACAGGTTTTTTCTTTCCTCCTTTACCCTTATTAGCTTTTTTCTTGCTAGTGGGTTTTTTGGTTTTTTTGGTTTTCTTAGCCATATTATTTAATAATACCCCTGAAATAAAAATAGTCAATAAAAAGGGAGTCAATCGTTGACTCCCTTGATCATATAAAAATCGGCATAAAGGAACAGTGCGTGCCATCTAACTTGAAGCAAAATATGGATAAATTAAAGTCCAAAAGAAGGAAATTCAAAGAAATCTGTGGCTTATATGCCAGTCTGTCAGCTCCGCTGATTTTATCTCCCTAAATATCTGCTAGGATTTATTGCAGTGCTTTCCTTTGTTATTTCTCCTAGTTCCTGTCTAATCTATTTAATCTAGTTCCCTGTCCGATTCTTTTCTCAAAAGAACTTTATACCTATTTTAATGATATAAAGATTCTTGTCAAGACCCTACTCTGCTATATCTTTAATAAGAGGAATTCCGTTGGCTCCAACTGGAATATATACTGTAGTATGGTTTGGACTTTCTGCCATTTTTATTTGAGCCTGAATAGCCAGGTATTGCAGATAACTAGTGTTTTGTTCCAGCTTTTCCGAAATAATCTCCATGCTTTCTGCTACTCCCCTAGCTCTTTCAACCTCAGCTTCTCTTAAAAGCTTGGCAGATTCTAATTCTGCTTTTGCCTGCTCTACCACGATCTGCTTGGCATATTCTTGTTCTCTTAACTCCGCCTCTCCTCCTAACTTCTTCCTCCAAACATTGTACTGAGGCAGAATAATCATCGCTGCAGTAAGTATTATTAAAACTATAACTACTAAAGTTATGATTATTTTTAAGGGTGGTGTTTGCTGCATATTTTAAATATTTATTTGTTAAAAATTACTATGGACCTTTATACTTAGATTATAAACAAAAAACAACCTGCTAGCAAGGTTGTTTTTTAAATACTACTCTGTTTCTGTTATTGGACAATTCCCTCTAAATCCTTTCGCGTATCCTCTGCCAGGCCCTCTCATGAATCCAAAGTTGATTCCATTCTCTTCTGCCCATTGCTCCATTTCCTCTCTTAACTCTTGCATTCTCTCATGCCTTTCCTCTGGTTCTAGATCTTTTAATTCTTCTTTGAGGTCCATCATTTCTCCCTTTTTCTCTTCAAGAGCATCTTTTTGTTCTTGGGTTAAACTTTCAAAAAATGGCGCGTGATCAGGATTACCTTCACCCTTGCCAAACCCATGAGCTTGAACTGCAATAATTCCTACTGCCAAAGCTCCGAAAAGAACTAGAGATGGAACAGTATACTTTAATATTTTTTTCATAAGTATTGTTAAATCTTGTTTTACCGACCTTTCATTAATTACTACAATCTTTCTCTGCCATTTATTTCAAACTTAATATTCTTCCTTATCGGCTGCATCATAGGATGCATTATTGGATGTATCGTTGGCCCATCGTACATTCTTCTTATCATAGGTAGATTTCTTCTTTCTATCATTTCATGAAACCTAAGCATGTTCATAACTCCGCCTGCTAAAAAAATTATAACAATAATAGCTATAACAGAATATATAACTGGCCTTCTATAAGCTGCTGCATAACGACTAATCAAGAATTCCAGCAAAACAACAAAACCAATAACAAACAACAAAATCATCCAAGGGAAAACTCTAAAAGATATAAATAGACCGAAACGAAGTATAAAACTAACCAGGAAAAGAAGTAAGAACAATAAAAGCAAAGACAAAACAACCAATAAAAAGCTCTTTAGCGCAAAACGCCATTTGGGTTTCATTTTAATCTGACTGTTTTTTATTTTTTCTATTATTTTATTATCCATAATTTTTTATAAACTGGTTCATTATATTTTTAGCCCTTTTAATTCTCACCCCAACCGTAGAAACGGGAATATGCAGAATATCTGCTATCTCCTTGTATCTCATCTCTTCAAAATAATAAAGCACTATAATCTCCCTATATTTCGGGTCTAATTTATCAAGACACTTATCAACTATCTTATTTACATCTTCTTCTCTGACTCTTTTATCGGCTGTTTCTTTTGATAAAGGATGAGGGAAAATAATATCTGGATTAAAAAAAGGCAAAGGTTCTTTTTTCTTCTTCCTTATGGCATTAATAAATTCATTGTGAGCTATACGGTAAAGCCAGGAAGAAAACTTACGGGAAGCATCAAAGCTTTGAATATTAATATATGCTTTTAAAAAAACCTGCTGTACAATATCTTCTATATCCTCATATCCTGCAAGAAATTTTCTGCCGTATCTTTTTATTCTTTCTTCATATCGTTGGACCAATAGCCCAAAAGAATCAATCTTCCCGGATTGAACTCCTAAGACAATGTCTTCGTCTTTTTGTTCTTTATCTTTATTGGTTACCATTTGTAGGCAGAGGATTTTCTCTCTGTTGTATTGTTTGAGCCGTGTAACTGCCGTCCGCATTCTCCTGACCAGTTACCATAATCTGCTGTCCGACATCAATATCTGCCATACTTCCTTGATCTGTTTTCAGTATTGTCGTGGCATCTGAGAAAAATACAATCTTTGAGCTATTGTCCTGCATTTTCAAGGTAATGCTTTGATCGTCTTTACTAATAACTTCTCCGGCAACAATATTATTATTGGGCCGAAAACTCCTCCCTACATTAGCTGACTGACCCCGAAAGAACTGCTGGCGGGAATTTAAAATATTGCTCTGGCCGTATTTCATGCCTCCGTAAAACGCTCCTGCTCCGACAATCAAAATTAAAACTACTACAATGATTATTTTTTTCATATATAATTATTCATAACGTAAAGCCTCAATGGGATTGAGCTTTGCCGCTTTTCTAGCGGGCCAATAGCCAAAAATAATCCCGATGCAGGCGGATACGCTGAATGCTAAAATAATTGAAAACAAAGAAACTTTAGTAGTTAGGCTGGAAAAAACCGTGATCCCATAAGATAAAGCCCATCCTAGCATTATCCCGATAACCCCCCCTAAAAAAGTAAGCATTATTGACTCTATTAGAAACTGCAAACTTATATCTCCTTTTTTGGCCCCGACTGCTTTTCTTAATCCTATTTCCCTTGTTCTTTCGGTAACAGTGGTCATCATCATATTCATAATGCCGATACCTCCGACAAGAAGAGATATTCCGGCGATCGCAGCTAAAAGGATAGTCATTGTATTGGTGATTGACGAGGCTGCTCCAATTATGTCTTGCTGGCTCAAAACGCTAAAATCCGCCATATCTAAACTTGCAATGTTATGCCTTGTTAGCAATAAATCAGTGATTGAACTTTCAACTTGGGCCATTGTCCCGGAACTTTCCGCTTGCACGTTTATTGCTGAAACATAGTTGCTGCCAGCCAAAAAACTCTGGGCAGTGGATATAGGAACAAAAACCATATTATCCTGACTGCCAAAACCAGATCCGCCCTTTGACGCGGTAAGTCCGATAACTTTAAAGTTTATGCCGTTTATTCTTAATGTCTTGCCTACTGAGTTTACCCCTTCTCCGAATAAATCAGTGTTTACTGTTGGCCCCAAAACAACAACTTTTGACTGACTGCGAACGTTCTGTTCCGAAATAAAAGTGCCTTGCTCAATTTCAATGTTTCTAACGTTGGCGTAAGAGTCAGTAGTGCCAGATACCTGAGTATTTGTATTGTTACTCTCTGCAACAATCTGATAACGGCCGGACAATTCCGGAGCAACTGCCTGCACATAAGGGACTTCTTGAGCTATTGCATTGCTATCTTCCATTGTTAAAGTTTGGGCGCTTCCTCTGCCGGCTGAGACCTGGGAAAACCCTCTTTGAAAACCCGGGCTAACAGTAATCAGGTTTGAGCCCATAGATTGAATGCTGGCTTCAATTGAACCGGTAGCGCCCTGGCCGATAGAAATCATCGCTATGACAGAACCAATACCGATAACAATTCCTAATATTGTCAAAGCTGACCTGCTTTTGTTTGCCGAAATAGCAAAATATGTTTCTTCTAGTAAATCAGATATTAACATAATCTTCTATAATTTGTCCGTCCTTAATGGAAATTATCCGCTCGGCTTTTTCAGCTATTTCTTTTTCATGGGTAATAAGAATAACAGTATGTCCTTGCTTGTTTAGATTCTGAAATGTTTCAATAACAACTTCGCCTGTTTTAGTATCTAAATTGCCCGTTGGCTCATCAGCCAAAATAATGGAGGGGTTGTTGACAAGGGCTCTGGCTATGGCTACTCTTTGCATTTCCCCTCCGGAAAGCTGGTTTGAAAGATGACTAAACCTATTTTCTGTCAATCCTGCGCTTAATAATGATTTTTTAGCGACCTCTTCCCTTTTTTCTCTAGGAACTTTTGAATAAACTAAAGGTAGAATAACATTTCTTAAAACAGTTGAACGGGGTAAGAGATTGAAAGACTGAAACACAAAACCAATTTTCTTTTTGCGAATATCGGCCAGTTCATCGTCTTGAAACTTAGAAATATCCTTTCCTTCAAAAAAATACTGGCCGTTGCTTGGCGTATCAAGACATCCTAAAATATGCATTAAAGTTGATTTTCCAGAACCCGAAGGCCCCATAATCGCCACAAACTCTCCTTCTTTAATCAAAAAAGAAACATCTTTTAAAACCTTGTTTTCAATATCTCCCGATTTATATGATTTAGTAATATTTTTAACTTCTATCATATTAACCTGCAAAAAAATTAATCTTTTATAAGGGCCCTGTTCCCGCCTTGAATTTGAAATCCCCCGCTGCTTCTTGTCTGGCTGGATTGAGCAGAAGTGCTCTGATTAATTGTTGAAGAAACCACGATATCGCCCTCCTGAATGCCTGAAATAATTTCCGTTGAAGTATCGTTTGAAATTCCGATCTCTACGGTTTGTGTTATAAGAGATTGGGACACTATGGCCGCCGAAACATTTCCTATAAATTGCTGCCTTGTATTTTCCGGCGCCTGAACAATTTCAACGTAATAAGAATTGCCTTGGGATTTAATTGCGCTGTTGGGCAAAATTAAAGCGTTTTGCTTAATATCGGTAATAATATCCGCTGTGGCTGTCATTCCAGGTTTTATGTCTTCATTTTGAACATCTAAAGAGATTTTAACTCCATAGCTTACAACTCCCTGGGCAACGGTTCCCACTACATCAATCCCTAAGACTTGACCAGAAATACTCAAATCAGGCAAAGCATCAAAAGTAAGCGTTGCCTTCTGGCCGACTTTTACTTTTGCCGCATCAACCTCATTAAGCAATATATCTATTATTCTTTGTTTCGTAATCATATTAACAGCTGCTGTACTCAAAGAAACTGAGTCGCCCTTGCTTACTTTCAAGTCGGAAACAACCCCATCAAAAGGAGCGTAAACATAACAATCCGCAAGATTCTGTTTTGCCTGAGCCAAAACGTCTTCTTTTTGCTGCACTGCCAATTGTTTAGTTCGCAGTTCCAGTTCCGTTGGACCCGATGTCAACTTATCAAAAGATAATTGTTTTTCTTTAATGCTCCTGTCGGCTGAAATAATAGAATTTTTATTGTCTTCAATACTTTTTTGCGCAGACAAAAGACCAGAAAGATCGCTGTTTAACTTGCTGATGTATGTTTTTAGATTTGTCTGGTGTTCTGTCATTTTATCATTAATTCGCGCATCGCGGTCTGAAAGATAATCAACAACATAATCAATAAGATTGAGTCCGCTTCTTGCAGTGTCTGACATGAATGTTACGGTTTCTATCACATCATCAAGCAAACTTTCAATTGTCTCTTTGTCGGAATAACGACTGGCGCTCTTATAATCTGCAAGAGTCTTATCGTATTTGTTTTTAGCTTTACCATAATCATACTCTGCGCCGCTGGTAAACGGTTCCAGTTTTATTCTATCTTCTGAAGAAATCGAATTCTGATAAATTGATAAATTATCTTGGGTATTTAACGCCGACATATCGTATCCGTATAGCGTATTTTTGAGACCCGTAGCTATAGAAGGCAAATCCAGAAAAACACTGGAAATCTCACTAAAAGCGTCTTTATATCCTTTTTCTAGGCTATCTTCAGCCTTCTGTTTTGATTCTTGAGCCTGTATTAAAGAGTTTTGAGATTGAAGCAGAGAAAGTTCATCTGGCGGACTTTGCAAGTCCTCTAAATCTATTATTGCCGTTTCAAGAGAAATATCAGCTTCTTCAATTGCTTTTTTAGCGTCGGCCGTATCCAACTGCAAAATAATCGTTCCTTTTTTTACTTCTTGTCCGTTTTCAACTCCAAGATAAACTATATCTCCCGATACTTTTGGTTTAATATCCACCTGATCGGAGGCAGACACCTGCCCGGATCCTGAAACGGAAACAATCAATGTTCCTTTTTCAACGGCTGCTGTAACATATTGGGTTAAGTTATTATCTCCTGCCAATCCCTGATAAATAAAATAACCTCCTGCGACAATTACCGCAAGCGTTATTCCAGCCATTATTTTATGTTTTAAAACGCGTTTAAATATTTTAGATATCATAAAAAGATATATTTATTAAATACATTATTGATATTAACTTAAGTTATATATTAATACAATGAAAAGTTAAATTTATTTCAAACAAAAATAGTTCCCTATGCCAAAATAGCTATTATTAGCAAAATAATAAGATGGAGGGTTTGGTCCACCCCGACAAACAACAATGTCCAAAAAGCTTTATCTGTCTTATCCTCCTTATACCCCTTTACATCCTCTAGAAGCCAGCGGGTAATTTTCTGGCTGTCAATAATAAAATGAGAGATAAAAAGCAAAAACAGCCACCAAAAACTAATATTTAAGAGCCAAAATACAGGAACAAATCCAACAGTGTAAATAAGACAGTGAAAGGCAAGAGCTCTCCAGTTTTTATTCTTTCTATCTGCCTCCCATTGTCTTTGCAAAATAAAGTCTATTACCAAATGAGCTATTATAAATATCTCAAAAAGAGTAAATTTTACCATACGATATTATTACTGCTTTATTTCTTTCTAGACATTATAACCATAACAGGGTAACCACTAGAACATTCTTCATTATTTTAATTATA
>CAZNBW010000005.1:0-15988 GCA_964571585.1 uncultured Candidatus Saccharibacteria bacterium
AGTATTGAATGTTACAGAAAGTATTAAAGAACTTATTGTCCAAGAAGCTGATTCTGACAAAATTCAAGAGCAAGCTAAAAAAGAAGGCATGAGAACAATGATTGAAGACGGATTTGTTAAAGCAGTCCAGGGTCTTACCTCAATAGAGGAAGTGCTAAGAGTAACCACAGAGTAATGCCTAAATATTTTTACCGGGCTAAAACCTTAAAGGGAGAACCTCGTTCGGGCGTATTAGAGGCAAAGAACGAGCAAAGTCTGGCAGCGATTCTTCGGAAAGAAGGGTGTCTTTTGATTAATGCTGAAACGGAGATGAAGAAAAGCAAGCTTGACGTTCTTTCTGTTATTCCCTTTAGAAAGGTTTCTTTGTCAGACAAGCTGATGTTTACTAGAAACCTTAAAGTCATGGTTGCTGCTGGTGTTTCTCTCCCCAGATCTTTGAAAATACTTTCAGAACAAACCAAGAACAAAAAATTCAAAAAGGCCCTTTTAACAATAAGAGACGATATTATTAAAGGGCAATCTTTCTCAGATGTTTTAGCCAAACACAAGAATATATTCTCTGAGCTTTTTATAAGTATGATAAAGGTGGGGGAGGAAACAGGAACAATGGAAGAGGTCTTGGGGGTACTTTCTAAGCAAATAGAAAAAGACTATCAATTAAGATCCAAAATAAGGGGCGCTATGGTTTATCCATCTGTCATTGTATTAGCAATGGTTGGAATTGGAACTTTAATGCTTATTGTGGTTATTCCTAAATTAGCTGATGTTTTTGAAGATTTGGGCGTTGAGCTTCCTTTAACCACTAGAATTGTTATTGCTATTGGCAGTTTCATGGCAGAGTTTTGGTATGTTCTTCCTGTAATAGTTATAGCGTTTGTTTTTCTTGTTAGGTTTTTCTTAAGGACAAAATACGGTAAGATTTTTATTAATACAATATCTTTAAAAGCTCCTCTTATTAGTCCTATTACAAAGAAAACTAATGCAGCCTATACCATAAGAACATTATCATCTTTAATTAAAGCTGGAGTTCCAATTGTAAGATCTTTGGAAATTGTTTCTAATTCTTTAACTAATATTTATTACAAAAAAGCTATGAAAGACTGTTCAGAAAGAGTAAGAAAGGGCGATAAACTGGCTGAAGCCCTTTCGACCTACAAAGATATATATCCTAATCTAGTTATCCAGATGGTTGAGGTTGGAGAAGAAACAGGCGAAACCTCTGAAATACTGGAGAAATTAGCTGAATTTTTCGAAGAAGAAGTGACCAATGCAACAAAAAACATTTCTGCTGTAATAGAGCCGATCTTGATGCTTCTAATAGGGGCTGCCGTTGCCTTTTTCGCCATTTCAATGATTCAGCCGATTTACGGCATGATCCAAACGTTATGAGGATAAATAATCAAAATAAAAAATATCAAAAATCTCTAACTGGGTTCACTTTAATGGAAGTATTAATAGGTTCTTTTTTGATGCTCGTTGTTTTTTTAAGCATTTTTATATCCTATCAGCTTGGCTCTAAGCTTATAGCTCAAAGTAAAAACAGGGTAGCTGCTACTTCAATAGCTGCCGGAGAGCTGGAACAGATTAGGAACCTGGATTATTCTGACGTCGGCACTAATGAATCAGGGTGTTATCCTTGCGGGGTTCTGGACGCTGTCAAGACAAAGACAATGAACGGTTTAGATTATACCGTAGAAACAAATGTTGAATATATCATTGATCCTGCTGATGGAGTTTCAGAGCCTCAAGATTCCTGCATCAATGATTATAAAAAGGCCAAAGTTAAAGTTTCTTGGTCTGGAGTTTTGCAGGGAGAGATAATAATGGTTTCCACTATTACTCCTGCCACCTTAGCTGAAGAATGTTCTGAAACAGGAGGAGTTCTATTGGTTTCTGTTTTTGACCCCTTTGGCGTAATGGTTGGCGCTCCTTTAATTGAAGTCAAAGATCCTTCTACAGACCAGGTTATAACAACAGCTGTTCCAGAGACAGGCCAGCATTATTTCTCTCTACCCCAGGCAACCTATAAGTTGGTAATCTCAAAAGAGGGATTCACTACCGAAAGGACTTATGGAATTGGAGAGATTGCAGCGCCAGACAATCCTCACGTGATTGTTTTAGAGGGCGGGTTTGTAGAAAAAAGTTTTTCGATAGGAAGGGTAAGTTCTTTTTCAATTGATACCATGTCTCCTTGGGGGACGAGCTATTTTTTTGATTCTTTTGCAGACGAGAGCAAAATAGCGCAAATGTCCAACATGATAGTCCTTGCAGGTTCGGCAATGTTGCAGAACCCTGCAAGCTCAGGCTCGTTGATCTCAGCTACTATAACGCCGGCAAATTTAATTGAATGGGCTGATCTTGATTTTCAAGACCAAGAACCTGTACCTAGTGAAATTAAATACCAGGTTCTTTATAATGACGGCGCAAATTGGGTTTTAATTCCTGATTTTGATCTGTCCGGAAATTCAGCCGGTTTTGGATCTTCGCCAGTTGATTTGAGCGGTTTAAGCATAATTTCTTATCCTGCAATAAGAATTAAGGCCCTTCTTTCTACCCTAGACCCGAATAATGCGCCAGAGCTTAACAGTTGGCAGGTTTCCTGGAAAAACAGTCAAGCAGTACCTATCTCCTTTGCTCCTTTTCATT
This sequence comes from uncultured Candidatus Saccharibacteria bacterium, assembly GCA_964571585.1. Classification (GTDB taxonomy): domain Bacteria; phylum Patescibacteriota; class Minisyncoccia; order Minisyncoccales; family GWA2-38-27; genus CAZNBW01. The sequence goes on from CAZNBW010000005.1 coordinate 2,647, forward strand.
TGCAGAGCGAAGAGACAATCGGCAAAGATGCTTCTGATAACTTTGTTTTCAGATATTCTCAAGACCTTGCGTCTAATTCGGCAGGTCATATAAATATTAATAATTTAAAATGGGGCAATTATAATTTTTCCGTTAGTCCTTCCAGCAGCTTAGATTTGGTGGGCATAGATCCCGCTCCCCAGCCGGTTTCGCTTAATCCGAATTCTGTTTTACCGGTTATTTTATATATGGAAGCTGAGAACTCTTTACTTTTAACCGTTAAAGATCAAGAGACTTCAGATTTGATTTTTTCCGCTGACTGCAGGTTATATAATTTAGCAATGGGCTATGATACTACTTTGCAGACAAATAGTTCGGGTCAAGCGTATTTTATTCCTCTGCAAAACGGTGACTATAATCTGGAGATTCAGGCATCTGGTTATGACAGTTATTCTGGAACAGTAGTAGTTTTTGGCGATAGAATAAAAATAATAAATCTAACAAGAACTGAATAAAGATATATGAAGGGAATCAGCTTAGTTGAAACATTAGTAACTATTGGTATTTTTGGAGTTATTATTGTTATTGTTTCGGGAATAGTTTTAAGTTTGTATAAAACTCAAAACTACAGTTGGCAGCAATCTTTAGCAATAGACGAAGCCAGGAGAGGGGTCAGAATAATGGTAAAAGAGATTAGGGAAGCTAGATACGGGGACAACGGAGCTTTTCTGCTTGAAAAAGCGGGCGACAAAGAGTTTGTTTTTTATTCAGATATTGACGAAGACGGGGATACTGAAAAAGTGAGGTATTTTTTAGGGATAGTTAATTCTGGTTCTCAAACCCAGAGCTGCGTAACTCTTTTTGACGGGGGTTCTTGCAATGTTTCTTTTGATAATTTTTTACAGGGGAATCTTCAGCTAGCCTCTGTAGAAGTTTCTGTGGAAGGAGATTTCGGCTGGGACATAGAATACGCCGACATCTATGCTGATGGCCAGTATTTGGGGAAAATATGCGGAAGCGGCTGTTCTGATTGCGCAGGTGCTTGGCAGGGAAATACTGTTTTTGATGTTACTACTCTAGCTCAAGACGGCAGTATTCAGTTTACCGCAGACGCCAGTTCTTCAGTTGATGATTTTTGTGATTGGCAGGAAGCGAATCATTCCATGAAAGCGAATTTTGTTTTTTCATGGGATGAACAGGTCCAAGGTTTAGACCACCAGTTTAAAAAGGGAGTAATCGATCCGGTGGGCCAGCCTGTAGTTTATCCTTCGCAGAACGAAGAGATCAGTATACTAAGTTATTATGTTCGTAACACTCCTCCCATTTTTGAGTATTTTGATGAAAACGGCGATAAAATCTTAAATTACCCAGCTCGGTTGGTTGATACAAAAGTAGTTAAGCTTCTTTTGGTGGTTAATGTTAATCCAAGTAAGGCCCCTAATGATTTTGAATTAGAGTCATACGTTCAATTAAGAAATATTAAATAAATTTATTATTATGCAAAAAGGCGCAATATTATCCTTGGTTCTAACTTTTGGTTTAATTTTTCTGGTGATGCTGGGAGGACTTTTTACTTTTATTTTGGTTCAACACAGAGAGAGCGTTGAAAGGGTTGCCTCAGAGCAGGCTTTTGAGATTGCCGAAGCGGGAATTGATTATTATAAATGGTGTTTAAACAACGGGGTGGAAGGGAATTGCCAGACGAATAAGGATTATTACGACGCAGGAGGAACTTTACTGGGGAATTTTTCTTTGGACGTTGTTTCTCAGACCAGCTGCGGAGAAACTATTTCTAGAAGTATTTATTCTGTTGGTCAAAGCAAAGATTACCCTTCAATAAAAAGAAAAGTGGGAGTTATTTACGGGAGGTCGTCAATCGCTAAATATGCTTATTTGTTAAACAGCAACGTTTGGGCTGGTTCTGACAGAGTAATAAGCGGACTTTATCACTCCAATGGAGGGATAAGAATGGACGGCAAGAATGAGTCTTTGGCAACGTCTGCTTCGGCAGAATGGGTCTGCACCGGCTCTTTCGGCTGTAGTTCTTGTCCAATAAGTAGCGGTTGTTATGTCCAGGGATCTGATTGTATTTGTCCAGGGGTGTTTACCACTACCAGCAACGCTAATGCAGGCCTTTTTGATTTTCCGGTTTCTTCTTTTGATTTTACCGGAATAACCATTGATTTGGCTCAGATAAAAAACCACGCCCAGGCAAGTTCCATCTATTTGCCACCTTCTGTTGACATAGATGTTTCAGGCAAGGGTTATCATTTAGTCTTTCTTCCTAATGGAAGTGTAGAGGTTTACATTATTACTCTCTTCTGGTCTGATTGGGCCTATTCTGAGAGCGAGGATTGGCATTACGACTATTTTAGGGTCAGATCAGAGTATCTTTACAATACTTATTTTATAGATTCTTCTTGCCCGGTTATTTTTATTGAAGACGATGTTTTGATTGAAGGCACAGTAAAAGGAAAAGTAAGTTTGGCTTCGGCTAACTTAATCTCTCCAACCCAAGACACTGATATTATTCTTCCGGGCAATATTATTTATACTACCAGTGACGGCTCAGACGCTTTTGTAGCCATTGCTGAAAATAGTATTTTAATTTCTCCCGCTTCTCCTGACAACATGGATCTTAACGGAATATTTGTTGCCCAGAACGGTCATTTTGGAAGGAATCATTATCAGGGCAATATTAAGGATACTCTTGAAATAACCGGTTCAATAGTCAGTAACGGTAGGGTGGGGACTCAATGGACCTCTGGCAGTGTTGTTGTTTCTGGTTACCTGCACAGAGAGAATTATGTTGACTCTAATTTAATTTATTCCTCTCCTCCCTTTGTGCCTTACGCAGAACACGAGTTTAAGATTATAAAATGGGAAGAGGTTACTCCTTAACTAGGTTAAGGATGAATGGTATAATGGAATGGAGTAATAGATTTATATGTTTAATCCTCTAGAACTAAAACCAGAATCATTCGGCTTAGACATATCTGATTTGTCTTTAAAGATTGTAAGGCTTAAGAAAAAAAGCAGAGGTTTTAGATTAATCTCTTGGGGGGAAACAGGCATTAAAAAAGGCATAATTGAAGACGGAGAAATAAAATATGAAGATGCTTTGGTTAAAGAGATTAAAAAACTTATTGAAAAGGCTAAGGGCGAAAGAATATCAATAAAGAATGTAGTAGCTTCTTTGCCAGAAAGAAAAGCTTTTTTGCAGATTATTAAAATGCCAAAGATGGATCAAAGAGATTTAAAAACCGCAGTTCCTTTTGAAGCTGAAAACCACATACCTCTTCCGATAGAAAACAGCTATATTGATTATCAGATCATCAGCCAAGAAACGTCAGGGGTATTTAATATCTTAGTGGCAGCTGTTCTAAGGGAAACATCTGATTCTTACTTTTCTGCTTTAAAAAAAGCAGGATTGAATCCCTTTGCTCTAGAAGTTGAGTCGCAGTCTATAGTAAGAGCTTTGGTCAAAAATGAGCTGTCTTCCAAACCCATCTTGATAATTGACTTTGGCAGGAACACTACCAGTTTTATCATATTCTACAATCGATCAATCGTTTTTACGACTTCAATAGATATTTGTTCTGAAGACCTGACTCATGTTATTGCCGGTTCTCTGGACGTGGACCTGAAAGAAGCAGAAAGATTAAAGGCAAAATACGGGTATAAAAAGGTAAAGGTTAAAGAAGTGGAAAGGGTTGTTAGTTGCATGGAGCCTGTTTTAAAAGATTTTTCAAGTCAAACCCAAAAATACATAGATTATTATCATAATCACAGCAAAAGGGATAGAATAAGCAAAATTCTTTTAACGGGCCGGGGATCTAATTTAAGAGGATTTGCAGAGTTCCTTTATTATGAGCTAAAGATTCCAACAGAAATAGCCAGCCCCTGGGTAAATATACTTCCAAAATTCTTAAGAGAGGTTCCGGAAATGCCGTTTAAAGAATCAATTGGTTATACAACTGCTTTAGGATTAGCATTAAGAAGACCAACGTATGATTAATTTAATAGCACCGAAAGAAAAAGAAAAGCTTTTAATGGAAAAAATAACAAGAATGATTATTGTTCTTTGGTTTTTGTTATTTTTCTTTATTATTTGTTTGGTATTGGTTTTTTTGGCCGTAAGAATATACGCTAAGTCTCAGCTCGGAATTCAACAGTCTTTTGCCAGCTCTGTTAAAGAGGAGGAGAAAATTGAAAAGATTGAAGAAGCCAGGGAAAAGGCAAAGCTTGTTAATTCCAGCTTGGAAAAACTTAATTCTTTTTACAAAGACAAGGTTTATTTTTCGCCTTTAATAGAAAAAATATCTAGAACCCTGCCTGAAAGTCTTTATCTTAATGATTTTTCCATTATATTTATCAGAAAACTAAATGAAGAAGATTATACTATAAAAATTTCCCTGGTTGGATTTGCCCCGCTTAGAGAGAATCTGCTTGAATTTAAAAGCAATTTAGAATCAGAACAAGACTTTGTTAATGTTTCTTTTCCTGCTTCTAATTGGGTAAAAAAGATTAATATTGATTTTTCAGTAAGCTTTGAAGTAGAAATATAATGTCTTATTCAAAGAAAATAATAATATTTTCATCAATATCATTAATAATAGCTGTTTTGCTGGTGGTTTTAGCAGTTATTCCTCTTTTAAAAAACATCTATAATATATTTGATAGTATTTTAGAAACTAAAAGAGACCTGGCTTTTTTTGAAAAGGAAGCATCAGAAGCAGAGCTTTTCAACAGTGATTACAACAGCCTCCAAATTACTTCAGAAAAGATTAATCAGCGTCTCGTAAATAAGTCAGCGCCAATTGAATTAATAAAGTTTCTTGAAGACACAGCAAGAAACTTGGGTCTTTCAATTGATATTTCTCCGAGTTCTGTTTTGAAGCTGGGAAATGATCCCTGGGAATCCATAGGTTTTTCTGTTGAGCTAATAGGAGATTTTACCAGCTGTATGAGGTTTTTGGAGAGAATAGAGAACAGTCCTTATTTTATTGAGACAACTAATTTTAACGCTGAAGTAATAACACAGAGAGATATTTCTTCTAGAGGATACCAAGAGTTTTTAATAGGCCAGACAGTAACGACAATAGAATTTAAAGCATATACAAAACAATGAAGGTAAAAAAACGAGAAGTAAAAGAGTTTTTATTTAAAACCTTTTGGTCAATAGCCAACCATGCTTTCTTTACCTGCCTGGTTTTGTTTTTAATAGCCTTTTTCTTTGGCTTCTGGCTTTTTAACAAATCCAATATAATAGCTAAGACAGAGAGCTTTGAGGGCATGCAGGAAGCTTTTTTATTAAAACATAAGGTATACAAAGATGTTTTAGATAACTGGCAGGAAGATGAACAAAAATATGAGCAGGCGAATTATAAAGAATATATAAATCCCTTCTTGAAAGAGGAGTTGACTGAGTAGGAAATTTAGTGTATAATTACTATATGCCCCTGTAGTTCAACGGATAGAATAGGAACCTTCTAAGTTCTAGATGGGGGTTCGACTCCTCCCGGGGGCACACTTCATTATGGCGGCCGTAGCTTAGTGGCTAAAGCGTCTCGTTGTGGCCGAGAAGATCGTGGGTTCAAATCCCATCGGTCGCCCCATTAAATTAATTTAATCAGCCAGAGGCTAATATGGATTTTCTTAAAAGAAAAGTATCAACCTTGGCAGGTATTCTTATCTTATTAATAATCACCTCAGTTATTGGGGCTTTTATTGTTTATCAATTTAATGAGATAAATAATATAAAGATTAGGGCAATGGAACGTGCCCTAGGAGATGTATTTTAAATTATTTCTTTTCTTCTAAAGTAGTTTTTAAGGTTATTGTCTTTTTATTTCTCATCACTTTCAGTTCAACGGTTTCATTTATCTTGCATTTTTGCAGAATAGAAGAGAGAGCATTGTCAGTTGTTATCTTTTCTCCTTTAGCTTGCAGAATAATATCAAACTCCTTTAATCCAGCTTTTTCTGCTGCAGAACCTGCCACTACAGCAGATTCTCCAAGGTTTTCTCTTACTATTAAGGCTCCGTAATCAACAGGAAGTTTGTTTTTTTCTGATATTTCTTTGTTTAAAATAACATATTTTACTCCCAGGAACGGCATTCTTATCTTCCCATATTTTTTAACCTCTTCTAAATCTTTTTTAGCGTAGTTTATGGGGATGGCAAAGCCAATGTTTTGGGCTCCCATTACAGCCGCAGTGTTGATTCCTATTACTTTTCCTGTCATATCTATCAAAGGTCCTCCTGAGTTTCCAGGATTTATAGCAGCATCTGTTTGAATTAATCCTCTTAGCCTCTGGGATTCTTGAGTAACATGGTTTCTAGCTTGAATAAATCTGGACATTCCAGAAACAATGCCAGAACTTAAAGTATCATGAAATTCTCCTAAAGGGTTTCCAACAGCAACAACGTCTTCCCCTAATTCTATATTGTTTGAATCTCCCAATTCAATATAGGGAAAGTTCCTGCCCTTTATCTTCAAAATGGCAATATCATTTATTGGGTCTCTGGCCAATACTTTTGCTTGATACTTGTTCTCTGGATCAATAATTATTGTATAGTCAGCATCGGGATCTGAAACTACGTGGCCTGAAGTTAGAACATAACCGTCTTTTGAGATTATAAATCCAGAACCGCCTCCTATTTTAGTGGCTTCCTTTTTTCCTTTTTTAAACTTTGGCAGAATCATTCCTTTTCCTCCGTAAGGCATTAAATAAAAACCTTCTATTTTAGGAAGATCTTTGGATATTACGATAGTAATTACTGCCGGACAGATCTTTTTGGCAATACTAACTATTGGTGATATATGTTTCATATACTTAATTATATCAATTATTGTAAAAAAAGCAAAAATGTGATACCTTTAAATTGAAAATTGATTATTGAAAATTATTTTCGCCCCTGTAGTTCAATGGATAGAACAAAGGACTCCTAAGCCTTAGATGTAGGTCCGATTCCTACCGGGGGCACAGATGAAATACATGAGTATTGACAGGTTTTATCAGGTGGTTATTATAATAAGTGAGGGGGGTGAGGAGTAACATCTCCAAAGGGTTTTTCAGAATCTAAGCAGAGGAGCTTTGTTTAGTATTAGTAGCTAACCCAAACCTACACTTAAGTAATGAAGCGAGTTTGTTGGATTCGTTCCCCCCTCATCGAAAAAGAGGTGCTCCGTCTTGTATAAGGCGGAGTGCCTTTTTTTTAACGGCATAATTGCTATAATAATATAAAGGTCTGAATAATAACATTTTAAACAAACATATGGCAGAGAAAAAACCTGCCCGTAAAAAGGCAGAGAACAAACCAATAGGCGAGGTTACTCATTATTTTTCTAATATTGAAGTAGCTGTTGTAAGGCTTTCAGCTGCCTTAGCAGAGGGGGATAAAATTAGAATTGCAGGAGGAGAGAGCACTGATTTTGAGCAGACAATAAAGTCAATGCAGGCAGATCATAAAAAGATTAAAAAAGCCAAAAAAGGAGCTGAGGTAGGCTTAAAGGTAAAAGATAAAGTAAGAGAAGGCTACAAGGTGTATAAGGCATGAACCTGGAAGCATTAATACAATTAGTTATTGCTGTTCTGTTTGGAGCAGTTATAGGTCTAGAAAGGGAATTTAAGGGCAAAGAAGCTGGCTTGCAGACCTACAGTTTGGTTTCTTTGGGATCTTGTCTTCTCATAATGATAGGGATTAGTATTTTAGATATTTTTTCTTCTACATCTGGTGTCAGCTTTGATCCCTTAAGGTTAATTTTGGCTGTGGCGACTGGCATTGGCTTTATAGGAGGCGGTGTAATAATTCATAAAGAAGCTAAGGTTGAAGGGATTACTACAGCCGCAGGATTATGGGCGGCAGCGGCAATAGGTGTGGCAGTAGGGGTCAAACTTTATTTTATAGCTTTTACGGCCCTTATTTTATCAACTGTTATTTTAATTGGGTTCGGCGAACTAGAAAAGCATATTTTCAATAACCGTAAATGAAAGATATTTTTGTATTTCTTAAAGCCTTAGCTGTTTTCTTGGGAACAGTGATAGGAGTTGGTATATTTGGTTTGCCTTTTGTAGCAATGAAGGCAGGTTTTATCGTTGTTGTTCTTTATTTTATCCTGATTGCTATTTTTGTTATTTCGGTTGATCTGCTTTATGCTAAGATTGTACTGGGCACGGAAAAGGTCCATCGTCTGCCAGGTTATGTCGGCCAATATTTAAGTCCCTTTTGGCAAAAGTTGGTCTTTATAGTTATATCTTTGGGGTTGTTCGGAAGCTTGCTAGCTTATTTAATCATAGGGGGTCAGTTTCTTTTTGCTATATTCTTCCCTTTGTTTGGGGGAACTCCCGCCCTTTACTCTTTTCTATTCTTTATACCGGCTGCCATCCTTATTTTTAAAGGAATAAGAAGTATAGCTGAGGTAGAGCTTTTTTTATTCGGAGTGCTCTTGGTAATACTTTTCATCTTTTTTAAACAAGCATTTCCCTATATTGATATTAATTATTTTAAAACAGCAGATTTTGGCTCTGTTGTTCTTCCTTACGGTGTTGTGCTTTTTTCTTTATGGGGGTCTGCTGTTATTCCAGAGATAAAAGAGATATTAAGCTCCCGCTTTGAAAAGGCAAGACTTCAAAAAGCCTTAAAGGGATTAATAGTCTGGGGAGTGGTATTTTGCGCTTTGATTTATTTGTTTTTTATTTTTATTATCTTTGGTTCTTCTGGATTAGACACAACAGAAGATGCGATTTCCGGACTAGTTCCTTTGATTAAAGAAGATATAATTAGGCTGGGCTTTATTTTTGGCGCTATAACCTGTTTTACCTCTTTTTTAACTCTTTCTCTGACGTTAAAAAAAGTGCTCTGGTATGATTTTAATATTCCAAGAAATATGGCCTGGCTGATAACCTGTTTTCTGCCTTTGCTTCTTTTCGTTTTAGGATTGAGGGAGTTTATTGAAATAATAGGATTTACCGGGGCAGTGGCTTTGGGTCTGGAAGGCATTATTGTTATTTTTTTGTATAAAGAGTTTCTAAAAGATAATTTTAAAAAGAAAGTAAGCCCAGCTCTTTATTTGTTAGTTTTAGTTTTTATTCTGGGTATTATTTTTGAAATTGTTGATTTTTTCTGATAATATAAAAGTATGGGCTTAATAGATATTATTACAATTGCTATTTTTGTTGCCATAATGATTTGGTATATATTTAATAACATCATACCTTTTCTCTCTTAATATGACTGAAAGAATAGCAAGAGAACTGTATCAAAAAGCTTCAATTAATGATTTGATCCTTTTTTGCTTATTAATCAAAAAACCCAGTTGTGACTTTGACGATCTGCTAAAAGAGTGCTTTAGGAATTTCCCTAAAGCTTTTTGTTTTTCTAAGATTAAAAGATGGCCTGATTCTCGCAAGCTGGACAGACCTTTAAGAACATTAAGGAATAAAAAGTTTATTAAAGGAAGTCCAGAGAAGGGCTTTTCTTTGACTTCTTCGGGCAAGCAGAAAGCAGAGGAATTGGCTAAGTCTTTTAGGCAAGAAAGGTTAAAGATATGAACCCTGTTAGAAAAAGAGTTCATCTATTTATCTCTGGCAGGGTGCAGGGAGTGGCTTTCAGGGTAGAGATGGAGATAAGGGCTAATCATTTAAAACTTTCAGGCTTTGTAAGGAATCTTGAGGACGGCAGGGTGGAGGCAGCCATAGAAGGAGATGAAGAAAAAGTTGACAAGCTTGTTAAATGGACAAAAAGGGGACCAATGTTTGCCAAGGTAACAGATTTGCAAGTTATTGAAGAAGAAGACAAAACCGAGTTTGATAATTTCAAAATAATATATTAGAATTAAATAATATGAAAAAGGCAATATTTGCTATATTAACAATTTCTGTTGTTGTGATGGTTTACTGGGTTTATTCCAATTTCATCTTGGGCCAGGATGTGGAAATAAGAAATACCAGGGTTCAGATAAGAGGAGGGAGTCCGACATTTAACCAATTTAACGGTTCAGCAACTTCTGGAGCTACTGATTTTGCTTTTTACACTCAGGCATTGGGCGGAGTGGATGATCATAATAACGGGGCAGACCAGCCATATCCTACTGGTTCATATCAGGGCAGCTGGACAGATTGCGTTGAGGGTAATAATTGGTGTGGAACAGGAGATTCAACTTATGCCGATGCTAAAGATAATAACACGGGACTGATTTGGTCAGTTAAGATAGATGATACAGGCGATGATACTCAAACCTGGTTTTGGGCGAATAACTGTATTTACCCAGGAGACTCAGGAAGCCGAGGGGCAACCTGTTCGGCTGATGATGATGATGGATGCACTTGTGTCAAAAATGAAGCTGGCAGTAAAACTGGATGCGAAGCAATAGGTGATGGCAACTGGCGCCTGCCTTATCAAAAAGAACTGATGCAGGCATATATTAACGGTTCTTCCAAAAGCTCTGTAAGCTATTTGTCCGATACTAACTTCAATTATTGGTCTTCTACTACTCTATCTAACAATACCCACAATGCTTGGGCCGTGAGCTTGACCTACGGCCGCACGACCTACAATATTAAGACTAATGATGCTAGTTATCGTATCCGTTGCGTAAGGTAATGGATTAAGATTATTTGGTAATTTGAAACTTTGATAAATTTGGTTAAGTAAAAAAATATGAAAAAAAAGAAAAACTCGCGTATTACGAGAGAGAGAGAGAGAGAGAGAGAGTAAATTTGGCGACTGAAATTTTTTCTTTTGAAAATATTTTAAAGTGTTATTATGAATGTCGGAAAAGAAAAAGATATACTATTAACGCAATCAAGTTTGAAATTAATTTTGAAGAAAAGCTTTTAAAATTGCAAAAAGAATTAAAAGAGCATACTTATAAACCTGGCCGTTCTATTTGTTTTGTGGTCACTAAGCCAAAAGCCCGAGAAATTTTTGCCGCTGACTTTAAAGATAGAATTATTCATCATATTTTAGTTGGTTATTTGGAAAAAATCTGGGAGCCAAAATTTATTAATCAGTCGTATTCTTGCAGAAAAGAAAAGGGAGCTCATAAGGCTCTTTTTGATTTGAAAAGATATATTAAAAAAGCGAGCGGTGGTAATCATCGGCCGGTTTATTGTCTCCAAGTTGATATTAGAAGTTTTTTTGTAAGTTTAAAAAAAGATATTTTATTTGAATTGATAAAGAAACATGTCAAAAATCCAGAAATTTTGTGGCTAACAAAAATAATTATATTTCATAATCCAACTTGTAATTATTATCTTAAGGGCGATCTGTCTCTTTTCAGTTTAATTCCTGACCATAAGTCGCTTTTCAAGGTGCCTGCAGATCAGGGCTTGCCCATCGGTAATTTAACCAGTCAATTTTTCGCTAACGTTTATTTAAACGAGTTGGATCAATTTATAAAACACACATTAAAAGCTAAATATTATCTGCGATATGTTGATGATTTAGTTTTATTATCGCAAGATAAGAAGCAATTAAAAATTTGGCGGAACGAAATTAATAGATTCTTGAGGAGCAAATTAAAATTAGTCCTCCATCCCCGAAAACAAGTTTTGCAGGATATAAACAAGGGAATAAATTTTGTCGGGTTTATTGTTAAGCCGAATTATGTTTTAATGCGGCGCAGGGTTGTAGCTAATTTGAAAGAAAAATTATGGAAGCTTAATCAAAACCAAACAGAATTAACGGGGCCAGAAATTAAACAAATATTAGCAGCGATAAATTCTTATTATGGACAGTTCAAGCACTGTCAGACCTTTAATTTACGCCGAAAATTATGGATGGAAAATTTTGGGATATTGCAGAAATTTTTAAAACCGGTCGACAACAACTTAAGCTATTTTAAAATTGCCTAGAGCTTGCAGATTTAATCTTTAGGATTGCCTGCAAGGAGAGCAAAAAAATCCATTGCGGTCCTGCTCGCCTTATTCTTTCGCAAAAGCGAGGCATAAGTCCAAATGATTCATACTTTGCCAAGGCAAAGATTGAATTAAAGCAATCTTGAAGTGGCAGGATAATTTGTCCGATACTAACAACAATTATTGGTCTTCTACTACTCAATCTAACAATACCCACAATGCTTGGAACGTGAACTTGAACAACGGCAACACGAACAACAATAATAAGACTAATGATGCTAGTTATCGTATCCGTTGCGTAAGGAAATTAATTTTTGCTCAGGGCAGAATAATATATGGCACAATATTCTCACTTGCCAGTTTACATTAAAACATATGAATTTATTAAGTATGCTTACAGAGTCATTCAGCAATTTCGCAAAGAATATAAATATAGCTTAGGGGCTGAAATTCAAGAAATACTTTGGCAGATTTTAGATGGAGTAATAAAGACTAATTCTTTGCCTGATAGTCAAAAAAGAGCTGGCATCGAAAAAATAAGTTATCTTTTTGATAAATTTAAAATTCGTTTTAGATTTGCTTTTGAGTTGGGATTGATGACAAATCATAAGTTCGGCGTTGCCCAGAAAGAAATTGAAGAAATCGGCAAAATGATTGGCGGCTGGAAAAAATGGGCTAGTTAAAAAATATGGGTCTCGTCAAAAGAGGAATTTTTTGTTAGAATAAAATTGTATGTATCTATATATATTAATAGCAGGATTTGGAGGAGGTTTTCTGAGAGGACTGGTCGGGTTTGTGAAACATCAGTTCAGCTACAAAAACGTAAAGTTTGATTTGAAGTATTTTATAGGTATGATGATTATTTCCGGGACAGTAGGGCTGATAGTGGCAGCCGCAATCAGAGAAACAGGTATTAAGTTTTTAGGGGATGAACTAGTCCCTGCTTTAGCTTTTGTAATTGGTTATGCTGGCGGTGATTTCTTGGAGAATATATACAAGATAATAGTAAAGAAATCCTCTTTATATAACTAAGTCTGAATTAAAAGATCTTGGTTTTTTTCCACAGAGAGTGCTTGACAAAATATTATAATTTTGTAATATTAAATAATCATCGCCCCAACCAGCCGAAAGGTCCGTTGGGGTTGTTTTTATGAAAACTATATTATTTATAGATGGACGTAATTTTATTAGTAAGGTTAACATAGTTCTTAATTTCGGCAGAGACAAAAATGTTGATTTCTCTGTTTATAATTTTAAAGGACTTTTTGATAAAGTTTTAGCTGATATAAAAATAGATAGAAAAATATTCTATTTGGGAAAATTATTAAAACATAAAGAGACTATTGAAAAGTCGGAAGAACTTATAGAAAAGCAGAGAAAATTAAAGACCCATTTGGAGAAACAAGGATTTGAAGTTGTTCTTGCTGGTAGGGTGAGGGGGCACATGGAAAGATGTGTAAAAGGTCACGAAAGTTTAACCTTTAAGGAAAAAGGCGTTGA
>CAZNBW010000005.1:16088-23990 GCA_964571585.1 uncultured Candidatus Saccharibacteria bacterium
GTGAAGAAATATTCTATTTACCCCGTTAGAAAGTAATTTTCAATGATTCTTTGAACAAATACTTTAGATAAATTATAGACGCAAGCTTTCTAACGGGGTTTACGAAAAATAAAACCCCGCCTTTTAGGGCGGGGGTCTATTTTGTTTTAAGTTAGTTTACACCTTTTACTCAGTTGAACTTTCTTCTGTCTTTTCTTCTTCTGTGCTTTTTTCTTCTCCTTCTTCGTCCATTAAAGAGACAGGTGTCTCAGGAGTTTCTTCTCCGCCTTCTGTTGTTTCAGAAGGCATTTCTGGGGTTTCAGGAGACGTTTCTTCTGTCCCTTCTTCAGGAGTTTCCGTTCCTCCTTCTTCGGGGGTCTCCGTTCCTTCCTCCTGAGCAATTAATGTAGGATACAATTTGTCTTGAATCATAACTAATTTTAAATGTGATGGTTACTATTAGACGACCTTTATTTCTATCGGTTTTTCAACGCTTATATATCCATTATAAGGTTTTAAATATTTATGTCAATAGTTATTTGTCTAGAAAGCATTAATTAAAAATGATATAATAAAAGTAATGTTTATTGCAGATCTTCACATTCATTCAAAATACTCCAGGGCCACAAGCAAGAACATGGATTTGGAAGCCCTAGACAAATGGGCAAAGATAAAAGGAATTAAGGTTTTAGGCACAGGCGACTTTACTCATCCCGAATGGCTAAAGAACTTGAAAGAGAAGCTGGAGTCTGCAGAGCCTGGTTTATTTAAGCTAAAAAAGAATGATCAGGGCACTTGTTTTATGCTGACCTCAGAGATAAGCTGTATTTATTCTAAAAACAACAGAGTTAGAAAAATTCATATTATAGTTTTTTCTCCATCTTTTGAAGCTTGCGAAAAGATCAATATTCATCTTGGCTGGATTGGTAATTTAAAATCAGATGGCAGGCCCATATTAGGATTAGATGCTAAAGAACTAGCTAAAATAGTATTAGAGTCTTGTCCTGATTGCTTAATTATTCCAGCTCATCTTTGGACGCCGTGGTTTAGCATATTCGGCTCCAAATCCGGCTTTGACTCAATTAAAGAATGCTTTGAGGAATATTCAAGATACATATATGCAGGAGAAACAGGACTTTCTTCAGATCCCGCTATGAACTGGAGAGTATCAGGTTTAGACAAGATAACTTTAATCAGTAACTCAGACGCTCATTCTCCGGCAAAGTTGGGCAGAGAAGCTAATGTATTTGATACAGATATCTCTTATCAGGCAATTACAGAGGCGATAAAAAAACAAGATTCCAGTAAGTTCCTTTTTACAATAGAGTTTTTTCCAGAAGAAGGAAAGTATCATTTTGACGGCCACAGAAACTGCAATATATCTTTATCTCCTAAAGAATCCAAAAAGTATAATAATGTTTGTCCTTCTTGCGGAAAACCGTTAACCTTAGGAGTGCTTAACAGGGTGGAAGAGCTGGCAGACAGGCCAGAAGGCGTGAGGCCAGAAAGCAGGATTCCTTTCAAAAGCTTGATTCCTTTAGAGGAGATTATAGCTGAATCTTTGGGCCAGGGAGTAGGAACTAAAGCAGTTTTAGCTGAATATGATAATTTAATTAAAGAGTTTGGTTCAGAGTTTAATGTTTTGTTGGATATCTCAGAAGATAATCTTAAAGCTAAGGCATTGCCAGAAATTGCAGAAGGAATTGTCAGGGTAAGGCAGGGGAAGGTTAGTCTGGAGCCAGGATATGACGGAGTTTTTGGCAAGATTCACATCTTTTCTAAGGGAGAACAGAAAGATTTATCCAACCAGTCAACTCTTTTTTAAAAATATGAAACAGAAAAACACAAACTATCCTTTAAAATCAGCTATTAGGAACATGGTGGAAGATGTTCCGGTTTGTTATTCTACCTGGAATATTTCAGAGGTAAAAAAGATGCTTTTTGAAAAGATTAAAAAGATGGATACGATAAACTATATATATGTAATAGCAAAAGATAAAAAGCTCGTAGGAGTGCTTTCTATTAAAGAGATTTTCAGAAGAAAGGGAACAGCAAGAGTAGATCTTGTTATGAAAAAAGATATAGTAAAAGTAAGACCGTATACTGATCAGGAAAGGGTTGCTATTTTAGCCCTAAACAACAACTTGAAGGCAATACCTGTTGTAGAGAAAGATGATAAGTTTTTAGGAGTAGTTCCTTCTGATATTATATTAAGCATCCTGCATGCTGAAAATGTTGAGGACTTTTTAAGGATGGCAGGTATTAGGAGTTCTTTTTTGAAGATTTCAGAAGGGTCTTCTTTTTATCTGGCAAGGGTGAGGATCCCCTGGCTGATCTTGGGTCTTTTGGGCGGTATTTTAGCTGCTAAAATAATGAACTATTTTGAAACTCCCCTAAAAGATTATTTCATCTTAACTTCTTTTATTCCTTTAATGCTTTATTTAGCTTCTGCTGTTGGTACTCAAACAGAAACCTTATTTATAAGGAGTTTGGCTCTGGACAACAAGGTTAATTTTTTAAAATATCTTTTAAGGGAAATTAACGTAGGCTTTTTAATGGCGATAACTCTAGGATTTCTTTTAGCTCTTGTCTCTATATTTTGGTTTGGCTCCCCGGCTTTTATCGGTCTTATAATGGCGATTTCTTTGTTTTTAACTATTTTAACGGCTGTTTTAATAGGCGTGACCATTCCTTTTGTCCTGCAAAAGCTTAAAAAGGATCCAGCGATAGGAACGGGCCCCTTTGCAACAATTTTAAGGGATATTATGAGTTTAATAATTTATTTCTCTGTTTCAATTTCTTTATTAAGATTGGTGCAAATATTATGAACATATTTTTAAAAAAGGGAGTTTCTTTGTATCTTGCGGTTGTTTTAATGACTATGCTTTTAGCTCTTGTCCTTGGAGTTTCTACTATTCTTTTAAGACAGTTGCAGATAATAAGAGGAATGGAAGACTCTGCTGTTGCTTTATACGCAGCAGATTCTGGGATAGAAAGAGTCTTAGTAGACATTATAGGTACTGGAATTAACCCTCAGCCTTCCTACAATGCTGTTTTGGCTAATGGGGCAAGTTATCAGGTTGATGTAGTTTGCTGTCAGTCCGGCGTGGGCAGTTGTTCTTGGGGCGGCGGTCTTATCTGTCCGCTTGCCACAAGCGATCCTAATTGCCCTGGTTATCTCTATTGCGTTGTTTCCAGAGGTTTTTATGGTCCTGCCGGTGATAAGACCAGGACCCAAAGAGCTATTCAGGTAGCGTTATGAATAAGAAAGAAGTAAAAGAAAGAATAGAAAAGCTGAAAAAAGAGATTAATCATCACCGCTATCTTTATCATGTTTTAGATAAGCAGGAGATTTCTGACCCTGCTTTAGATTCTTTGAAAAAAGAACTTTTTGACTTAGAACAAAAATTTCCAGACCTAGTTACTCCGGATTCTCCTACTCAAAGGATTGGCGGAAAAGCATTAAAAGAGTTTAAAAAAGTAGAACATAAAGCTGCAATGCTTTCTTTTGAAGATGCATTTTCTGAACAGGATATGCAAGATTGGCTGAATCGGATTTCCAAGCTCTTAATAGAGAAAGAGCGTTCTGGGATTGATTTTTATGCTGAGCTTAAAATAGACGGTTTGGCTGTTGAACTGGTGTATGATAAAGGTTTATTTAAAAAAGGCTCTACTAGAGGAGACGGGAAGACGGGAGAGGATATAACGCAGAACTTAAAAACAATAGAATCTATACCTCTTAGTTTAAAAAGCCTAGCCTCCTCGGGAAGCCGGACTTTGGGAGAACAAGTTGTAGTCAGAGGAGAGGTTTTTCTTTCTAAAAAAGAGTTTGAAAAAGTTAATAAGCAAAGAGAGAAACAAGGATTGTCGTCTTACGCCAATCCACGAAACTTAGCAGCAGGTTCTATTCGTCAGTTAGATCCTAAAATTACAGCTTCACGAAATCTGGACTTTTTTGCTTATGATTTGCTTGGTTGTGGTGAGGTTCATGAGCAAAAGCATAGTGTCCTAAAAGAGCTTGGCTTTAAGATAAATCCTTATAATAAATACTGCAAAAACCTAAAAGAAGTCTTTAATTTTTATAACGCAATCCAAGGGAAAAGAGGATCAATTCCATATGAAATAGACGGTATAGTGGTTATAATAAATTCAAACGAGATATTTAAAAAGCTTGGAGTAGTCGGTAAAGCCCCCAGGGGAGCTATCGCTTTAAAGTTTCCAGGAAAAGAGGCTACTACAAAGATAAAAAATATTAAGATTCAAGTCGGAAGAACAGGAGCTCTAACTCCGGTTGCCATACTTGAGCCAGTGTCTGTCGGGGGAGTAATAGTTTCCAGAGCAACTTTGCACAATGAAGATGAAATAAAAAGACTGGGAGTAAAAATTGGAGATACAGTAATTGTTGGCAGGGCGGGTGATGTTGTGCCAGACATTATTAAGGTGTTAAAAAACCTAAGGGTTGGCAAAGAAAAAATTTTTAAAATGCCTTCTATTTGTCCAATGTGTCAAAATAGGATAGTGAGAAAAAAGGGTGAGGTGGTTCACAGGTGTATCAACCCAAAATGCTCATCTGTGAGAAGAAAATATCTGCATCATTTTGTTTCCAAGCCCGCTTTTAATATAGAGGGCTTGGGTCCTAAGATAACGGATCAGTTGATGGAACAGGGATTGATTTCTAATCCAGCAGATTTATTTGATTTGGAGGAAGGAGACCTTGTCTCATTAGAGAGATTCGCAGAAAAATCAGCTAGCAACTTGGTTCAAGCCATACAATCTGCTAGAGAGATTTCTCTTACCCGTTTTATCTATTCTTTGGGTATAAGAAATGTTGGAGGAGAAACAGCATATGACTTAGCAGGTTTTTTCTCAACAATAGAGAAACTTCAAAATGCCAGCAAAGAAGATTTGAAAAAAATCCAGGATGTTGGACCAGTGGTTGCAGATTCAATCTTCAATTGGTTTAACGATAAGAAAAACAAAGATTTTTTGAAAAAATTATTAAAATCAGTTGAGATTAAAAATAATAAACTAGCTAGTAAAAAAACAGGAAAACTGCAAGGAAAAACTTTTGTGTTTACTGGGGAACTAGATTCTTTAACTAGAGAAGAAGCCAATGGAAAAGTCAGAGAATTAAGTGGGGAGGTTTCTTCCTCGGTTTCTAAGGACACAGATTATGTTGTTGTTGGAGTAGACCCTGGCTCAAAGCTAGACAAGGCTAAAAAACTAGGCGTAAAGATTATGGGAGAAAAGAAGTTTTTAGATATAATATCTATCCGATAGGGTATATCGGATATATATTGGAAAGTATATTTATGGTAAATTATTTAAGAAAAATTGATTGGATATTAGTTATTTCAGTGTTTCTTTTGGTGGGTATTGGCATAACATCAATTACTAGTATTTCTTTGGCAAAAGGAGATCTTTTAAACCTTAGAAAGCAGATTATTTTTATAATAGCAGGATTTTTTTTATTTATTGTTTTTGGTTTTTTTGACTGGCGGGGATTTAGAGATAATCCTTATTTTGTACTAGTTTTATACTTTGTTTGTAACCTGTTTTTAGTGGGGTTATTCTTTTTTGCACCCGAAATCAGAGGAGTAAAAAGCTGGTATAGAATAGGGAGTTTTTCTTTTGATCCAATAGGAATTACTACGATTGTCTTAATAATTATATTAGCTAAGTTTTTCTCTAAGAGACACGTAGAAATGTATAAGCTTAGACATATTGTTTTGTCTGGTTTATATGTGTTTATTCCTTTTGTCTTAATAGCAGCTCAACCTGATTTGGGTTCTGCCTTAATACTGTTGGCAATATGGATTGGAGTATTGATCGTGTCTGCAATTAAACTTAAGCATTTTGCCTTTTTAATACTAATTGGCATTGTTGTTTTTAGCTTAAGCTGGCTTTTGTTTTTGAAGGACTATCAAAAGAGAAGAATAGTTAGTTTCTTACAGCCAGAACAGGAGGTTTTGGGTATAAACTGGAGTCAATCCCAGTCTAAAATTGCTATTGGTTCCGGAGGATTATTTGGTCAGGGGTTTGCAGATGGATCTCAAACCCAGCACGGCTTTTTATCTGAGCCTTATACTGATTTTATCTTTGCTGCTTTCGCAGAGGAGTTTGGATTATTTGGAGTTTCTATTCTTTTCCTTTTATTTTCTATTTTGTTTTGGAGGATAATGAGAATTGCCTTTTTAGCTACTTCTAATTTTCCTCGCATTTTTGCTGTGGGTCTTGCCGTCTTTATATTCTCCCAAATGCTTATTAATATTGGCATGAATCTGGGGATTTTTCCTGTAATTGGCCTTCCCTTGCCCCTAGTAAGCTATGGAGGGTCTAATTTAATAGCTATATTCGCAGGATTAGGTATTCTTCAGAGTATAAAAGTAAACAATTAACCTCTTATTATATATTTATACATAATACTATGTATAGCCGATAGCTATATTTGTTATCCGATATTTATCCACACCTTTATTATTGACATAGTATTTTGGTTAAGAGATAATATATATAATATAGAGTTATAATATATAATATTAAAATATATAGTATAACTTAAAAATAAAAAAAGAAGACCCTTTGAAAACTAAGCCCCAAAATACTCCCAAAAGGGAATAGCGCAAACAAATATTTTAAGGAAGTTTTCTTTGACTTACTAAACTCCGAGCATTTAGAAAGACAAAAGGTCTTCTTTTTTTATTGTAATCTTTCAAGTTTAAATGTCAAGTCGGAAAAGTTATGATCTCTCGCAAAAAGGAAAAATTTATCTCTCTTAAAGAGGCGGCACAAAACTGCGAATACTCGCAAGAGTATTTGAGCTTGCGGGCAAGACAGGAAAAGCTAAAAGCAGTTAAAATCGGCAGGAATTGGGTAACAAAAATAGAATGGATTAAAGATTATGTGGCTAACATAGAAGATTACAAAAATGGAGCTAATGGAAAGAGCTTGGTAGGGGTTCGGCCTCTTGAAATTGACAGACCCACTTTCGCCAAGGCTTCGGTGGGCAAGCAAGTTCCTCCTCCAGATGATCTTCCAACAGGAGAGCTGAGGCTTAGAAAAATAACCCCCCTTTATTATAAAGTGCTGCATTCTCAAGCAGCTCGTTTTGGAACAGCTTTTGCTTTAGCTCTTCTTTTAATTATAGGAACTGCAGTTTGGGGCAAGGCTCCTTTCATGATATCAGAATTAGCCGAGAAGATTGAGCAGGGCGGAGAGGTTGTTGCTGGAGTTGTTACTGGTTTGGCAAAAGAAAGTTTTTTCCAAGTTACTGAGGATCTTTCAGAGTCAATGCTTTTAGCAGAAGAGAAAATCTCTGGCAACGAACTTTACGCTGCCCTCTTTTATGATTCAGCCCAAATCATTAAAAATTATTTTCATTGGTTGTTTAACGATTCAAATTTCGGCAAGAGCCTAAAAGTGTTTGGAGCTAAGTATGCTGCAGCAGATAAATATCTTAATGATAAATATTCTGTTCTTGGAAATAAGATGTTGGACGGCCATGACTATGTTGTGGGATTTTTCAGAGAAAAGAAAATATATATAACTCGTAAGGTAAGAAACTTTATGGAGTTCGTTTTGGAAAGATTAAGACCCAGACAAACATTTGTAATGAGCAACGAGGAATATGAAGAAAAATTAATAGAACTAGAAAAAAATATAGAGTTATTAAAAGAACAAGGAATATATATCTCAGGAGATAATATAGTTGTCCAAGGCCTTCCAGGTCCTCAGGGCCCCGCAGGCCCTTCAGGACCCCGAGGTGAAAAAGGAGAAAAGGGTGAGAAAGGAGATACAGGGTCAAGAGGACTCTCTGGAACAAGCGGAGGAGGAGGCTACAACGTAGTATATGCATCAGCTCCCAGCCAGGTAGACTTCTCTGGAAACTTCAATCAACTAAACATTAACCACAGCAAGCTCACA
>CAZNBW010000006.1:0-239 GCA_964571585.1 uncultured Candidatus Saccharibacteria bacterium
TATTTTTAATTTCTTTAATTTTTAAAAAAAGATGAAATTTGTAATTGCTTCAGGAAAAGGAGGTGTAGGAAAATCTATGTTGTCTTCGGTTTTGGCAATGCTTTTTTCACAAAATAAGAACCTGCCTCGTTTCACTCGACAGAACCTTGATTCTTTCAGAATTAAAAAAGTAGTGGCGGTAGACTCTGATGTTGATGCTCCTAATTTAGCTATTTGGTTAGGAGGAATAAAAAAATGGG
>CAZNBW010000006.1:249-23595 GCA_964571585.1 uncultured Candidatus Saccharibacteria bacterium
TGCTTTTTTCACAAATTATAAACGGGTTGGCGGTGGACTGTGTTGTCTATGCTCCTAACTAAATAGATAAATTAGGAGGAATAAAAAAATGGGACAAGATCTTGTCAGTTATCACTTCAGCCAAGCCAAAAATTGATTTTAAAAAATGTAACAGTTGCGGTTTATGTGCTGAAAAGTGTCGCTTTGAGGCAATAAAAATGATAAAAGGGAAACCTAAATTAAATCCATTTTTATGCGAGGGTTGCGGAGCTTGTGAGATTATATGTCCCCAAAAAGCAATAATTCTTAAATCTGTTCAGAACGGTGAAATTAGAATTAAGAGAACAAAACATGGTTTTCCTTTAGTTTCAGGTCAACTTTATCCAGGCGAAACAGGTTCTGGTAAAGTAGTTACCAAAATTAAAAAAGAAGCTGAGAAATTTAAATATGATTTAATGCTTATTGATTCTTCTCCTGGCACTGGTTGTCCGGTGATTGCTTCTTTGCAAGACTCAAACTTCGCTATTTTAGTTACTGAGCCAACGCCCTCTGGATTTGCTGATTTAAAAAGAGTTTTGGAGGTTGTTAATCATTTCAAGATACCTTGGGGTTTGGTGATAAATAAATGGGATATTAATTCTCAATTGAGTGATAAAATAGAGAAATGGGCTGGCAAAAAACTTCTGGGAAAAATATCTTATGACAAAGAGATATTCAAAGCTATTGCCAACTTAAAACCAATCTTAGAAACTAATTTAAAGGTTAAAAAAGAAATTAAAGAGATTTTTAAAAATCTCAATCAATTATGGCAAGGCCAATAAAACCAAGAAAGGTCATGTTTAACCCCAATGTTACCTATTTTAAGCCTCGAGCAGTGCCCCTTTTTATGTTAAAAGAGGTAAATTTAGGTGCAGATGAGTTGGAAGTTATCAGGCTTTGTGATTTAAAAGATTTGGAGCAAAAAGAAGCTGCAAAGAAGATGAAAATTTCCCAAAGCACTCTTCAACGTATTTTGACTTCGGCTCGAAAGAAAGTCGCCGAAGCCCTAACTGAAGGAAAGGCAATTAAGATAAAAAAGAAACATTGAGCACAAATTCTATTTATATTAGCGAGTCTTCCCTGTAGGCCGAATAGCCTGTGGGGATAGGGCCGACCGAGAAGGGTTCTAATCCTGCCCCCGGAGTTATGACAAGAGGGTTAATAGTCCTCTTTTTGCTTGACTTAATTAGATAATAAGTGTAATCTTTAGTATGGTAACTTAACAGAAAAATAATGGAAATTTTGAAAGGAGAATATCGTGGCCACAAAGCAAAAATTAGAAGAAGAGCTCAAATCAATTAAAGGACAATTAGGGGACGTGAGACAAGAAAGAAACCGACTGATTGGAAGAAAAGAACAGCTTGAAAAGATTGTCATGGAGCAAAAAACCGCTAATAAAGACCTCCAATACGATCTTCGCGTTGCCAACGATAAAATAGAAAAACTGGAGGTTTGTCTTACTGAAAGTCTGGACAAAAAGACAGCTGAATTCTTCAAAACGATGATTCTGGAAATAGTTGAAAGATTGCAGAACCGATAAGTTCTTCTCATATTACGCCTCACACAATATTGTGGGGCTTTTTTATTTGGTCTTTTATTTTTTTGATGATATAATAAAATGGAGATATTAATAAACTAGGATAATAATGAAAAAAGTTTTTACTTTTAAAATTGGAGGAGAGGCCGGCTTCGGCATTATGTCGGCTGGTTTAATGTTTTCGAAGATAGCTGTGAGAAGCGGCTACTCTATTTTTAGTTATGTGGAATACCCCTCTTTAATAAGGGGCGGTCATAACGTTTTGCAGGTTTCAGTTTCTAAAGACCCAGTACGATCTCCTAGAAAGACTACAGATTTTTTAGTGGCTTTAAATCAAGAAACAATTGATCTGCATAAAGATGAACTTGTGAGGGGAGCGGGCTTGATTTATGACAAAACCCAGGGAATGAAAGTTTCTAATGTTTCTCAAAAGATAAACGCTTTTTCTATTCCTATTAGGGATTTGGCTGTTGAGACAGCAGGCAATGTTTTGATGGCAAACACTGTTACTTTGGGAGCTACTATAGCTCTTTTGGGCGGCGAGCTCAAGCATTTAAAAGATTTAATTGAAGAAGCTTTTAAGGGTAAAGACCCAGAGATTATTGAAAAGAACATTAAGGCTTGTCAGGCAGGTTATGACTACGCCCTTGATAATTACAAAAAAGGAGTAATGTTTGCCTTAAAGCCCAGGCTCGCAAAAAAGCAGATAGTTGTTTCTGCTAATGAATCAATTGCTTTTGGATCAGTAGCTGCCGGTCTTCAGTTTGCTGCAATTTATCCTATGACTCCTACTTCCAATATTCTTCATAATCTAGCTCCTTTGCAAGAGAAGTTTAATTTTATCTATGAGCAGCCAGAAGATGAAATCTCTGCAATTAACATGGCTATCGGGGCTTCTTTTGCCGGTGCCCGCAGTTTGGTGGCAACATCTGGAGGAGGGTTTGCTTTGATGGTTGAAGGTTATGGCTTGGCAGGAGCTACTGAAACGCCGGTTGTTATTGTGGAAGGTATGAGGGCAGGACCTGCTACTGGTATGCCTACTTGGACTGAGCAGGGAGATTTAAGATTTTTGCTTCATGCTGCCCATGGTGATTTTCCCAGGATTGTTTTAGCGCCGGGTGATGCAGAAGAATCTTTTTATATGACAATGGAAGCCTTTAATTTAGCTGAAAAATACCAGACCCCTGTAATTATAATTGTTGACAAGCATATCTGCGAGGGCTCTGCCAGTTTTCCTTTATTTAATACAAGCAAATATTCAATAAACAGAGGCAAGTTGATTTTTAAAAAGAAGAATAATTATCTTCGTTATGGGTTGAGCCCAGACGGGATTTCTGAAAGATCTATACCGGGAAGCGGTAATTTTTTCGTATCTAATTCTGACGAACATAATGAGATTGGTTTTTCTGATGAATCTTCAAAGAATAGAGTCCAGCAGATGGAAAAACGCATGAAGAAGATTAAGACTTGTATTGAAAAAGATATGATCTCACCTAAGCTTTTCGGGCCTAAAAAAGCTGAGACTACTTTAGTTTCCTGGGGCAGCAATAAAGGTGCTGTTCTTGACGCCATTGAAGGAATTCCTAACGTTAATTTCCTGCACTTAAACTGGATTAGTCCTTTTCCTGTTAGGGCTGTCAAGAGAATATTAGGAAACGCTAAGAGGATAATTGGGATTGAAAATAATTATTCAGGCCAAATGGCAGGATTAATAAAGCAGGAAACAGGCATTGAGATAGTTGAAAAGCTTTTAAAGTATGACGGCCGGCCTATTTTCCCAGAAGAAATTGTTAAAAAATTAAGATCTTAACCATGAATAAATTTGAGACTAAAAATATACCTAATTGGTGTTCAGGATGCGGAAACTTTGCAATCTGGACTGCTTTTAAGGAAGCTGCTTTAAAACAGGGCTGGGACAGCAGCAATACTGTTTTTACTGCTGGCATCGGCTGCCACGGTCACATGGTTAATTTTGTAAAGATAACTAGCTTCGAGGGATTACACGGCCGTCCTATTCCTTTAGCTTCTGCTGTGAAAATGGTTAACCACAAATTAAATGTTTTTGTTTTTACTGGAGACGGAGATTGTTTGGCAGAAGGAGGTAATCATTTTGTTCATTCCAGTCGAAGAAATGATGATATAACTGTTATTCTGCATGACAACGCAATTTATGGTTTAACGGTCGGACAGACTTCTCCTCGTTCTCCTAGGGGCTATAGATCAAAATCCAGTCCCGGCGGCAATATTCAAAAACCCATTAATCCTTTACAGCTAGCTATTGTTTCTGGAGCTACTTTTGTCGCCCGGGAATATTCTGGAGACATTCCTCGATTAACTGAACTGATAATTAAAGCTAACGAGCATAAAGGGTTTTCTTTGGTTGATATTTTGCAGCCTTGTGTAACTTTTCACAAACAGTATACTCATACTTACTTTCAGAAAAAGATTTATCAGCTAGATAAAGATTATAATAAAACAGACAAAGAGAAGGCTTTGCAAAAAGCCGGAGAATGGGATGAGAAAATTCCTGTAGGTATTTTTTATCAGGTTGAAGCTCCAGCTCATCATGAAGAAATTCCCCAAATAAAAAAGAGGACCTTAAAAGATATTCCCCTTAAAAAACGTGATATATCAGGTCTGCTTAAAAAACACCAGTAACATTTAAATAGCTTTTAGAAGTTTCTTGGCCCAGTTTTTGACCAGCTGGGCATTTTTATTTAAATCAAAGAAGTAACCGTTGATTCTTAAAGAGTTAATTATTAACTTTCCTTTTAAGTTTTTGATAAAGTTTTCCAGGTTATCAACTCCTCCACAAAAATAAGTGTAGCTGGAGTCGCCACAGCCGTAAACAGCAAATTTCTTGCCTTCAAGATTCATCCCTTTGTTTTCTGCCATAAACTGAAGAAAGGTTTCGTGGGGCTGGCCTTGCTTTTTTCCAAAGTCCCAGCTCGGGGATCCTAAAATTACAAGATCATATTTACTTAACTCTTGAGCCCTAACCTTCTCTATCTTTTTCATTTCAAGAGCATGCTTTTTTTGAAGAACCTCTTTGATAGTTTTACCGGCTAAGAAAGTACCCCCGGAGTTAGTGGCATAAAGTAAAAGTATTTTCATTATTTTATTATATCATTTTTCTATTTATCATCCAACAGTATCTTTTACTTTTAGCTGGTTTTTGTTTATAATTATAAATACGGTTATGAAGTATAAATTTCAAACAGCATATTTTATTTTAATCATATTGATAATAATAAGTATTGTAACGATTGGATACTTGGGGTATCAAACTTATCAATCGCAGCAATATGGAAAAGCTCTTAGAAGTGAGTTTTTGGCAACAACAGAAAACCTGAATGATACTATTGATTCGTTGTCTGAAAAACTTTCTGAAACAAAAACAGAAAGGGATGATTTTGAGCAGAAATATAATAATGAAAAGAGCAGGGTGGACTTTCTTGCCTCACAAATATCAAGCATAGAAGGTACGGTAGGGCTTTTGGAGAAATTAAACGAGGTAGACCCTGAATTGCTTCAGAAATATTCTAGAGTCTATTTTCTAAATGAGAATTATATACCCGAAGCATTAGTTGAGATAAATCCTGAATATACTTTTAACCCTGAAAAAGAATATTTATTTCATTCAAAAGCTTGGCCCTTTTTGCAAGACTTACTGTCAGATGCTAAGAGTTTAGGCATTGACATAAAGGTAATTTCAGCCTATAGGTCTTTTGGAGCCCAAAGTGAAATAAAGTCTATATATAAAGTAATTTACGGTTCAGGGTCTAATCAGTTTTCTGCCGACCAAGGGTATTCAGAGCATCAGCTTGGGACAACAGTTGATTTTACGACAGCAGAAGTTGGATCTAGTTTTATAGGTTTTGAAAAAACGGAGGCCTACCAATGGCTGCAAGATAATGCTTATAAATACGGGTTTATTCTTTCTTACCCAGAAGATAACACATATTATCAGTTTGAACCTTGGCACTGGAGGTTTGTGGGGAGAAGCTTAGCTGAAGGATTACATGAAGAGGGCCAATGGTTCTATGATTTAGACCAGCGTGAAATTAATAAATATTTATTATTCTTCTTTGATTAAAGGTTGAAACTATAACGCTATAATATAAATATGGCAAAAAGAAAAACAGGAGTAGGAAAACATAGAAAAACACGTTCCCATAAGACCAAGAAGAGACTTGAAAAAAAGAGAGCTATGATAGAGGCTAAAAGAAAGAAAAAGTAACAAGAACTTGCTTTTTTAAAAGAATAGGTGTATAATTAAAGTAGAGACTTTGAGGGGTTTTAAACTATTTGCAACTCACGATTATTAAGAGTTGCTTTTTATGTCTATCTATGGTCTCAAGATTTAAAAAAGTTAAAAAAACCATAAAGCTAAACCTTAAAAAAGAGGAGTTTTTAGAAGAGCACAATAAATTGTCTCCTGACAACCTTAAAGCTACAATTCCTCTGCTTTCTCGTTTTAAAGAAGAGAAGGCCTCGCTTTTTAAAAATGATACCTGGTCTTTAGACAAACTTAGAAGACCTTTTATTCTTTGGCTTACGTCTTTAGATTTAAGAAAAAAGGATAAGTCTAAATGAACCATGAGAAACAAAAAGAACAAAAACTATGGAAAGAGCAGAATAAGACGCAGGAGATTTTTAAAAAGACACCGCAAGTGATTTTGCTCTAAAAAGATCGCCAAAAAGGCGGTTTTTTGTTATACTAGAGTAATATGAAAAAACTTTACAGAAGCGAGAAAAATAAAGTTTTTGCCGGAATAATAGGGGGGATTGGAGAATATCTTGACGTTGATCCAGTTATCTTGAGGGTTTTGTGGCTTTTAATTGTTGTCTTTACAGGTTTCTTCCCAGGTCTTGTGGCTTATATAATCTCTATTTTTCTTGTACCTAAGAAAAAATAACATAATATGAACTATAAACGTTTTGTTATTTCCCTCGTTTTGCCCCAGCTGGCAGGATTAGTTGGTTCTTTGTTTACTGTTTCAGCCATAACTAACTGGTACTCTTTTTTAGAAAAACCAAGTTTTAGCCCGCCTAACTGGATATTTGGCCCGGTTTGGGTTGTTTTATATATTCTAATGGGCATCAGTATTTATCTGATTTGGCAAAAGGCTGATCAGAATAAAAAAGCTAAAAGAGCAGCAAGGCTTTTCTGGATACATTTATTTTTCAATACTGCCTGGTCAGTAGTGTTTTTCGGATTTAAAAATCCTGGCCTAGCTTTCATAAATATCATAATTATCTGGATTTTAATTGTTGTTTTGATAATAAAATTCTGGCAGATAAAGAGATGGTCGTCCTTGCTTTTAATCCCGTATCTTTTCTGGGTCAGCTTCGCTAGCGTGCTCAATTACTTTATTTGGTATTTAAACTAATTTAAAGCAGAAAAAGCCTGTTTTACAGGTCTTTTTTATTTTCCAGAAAAACTATTGACTTTTTCTGTAAAAAGGTTAAAATGAAATGTATTTTAATTTTATGGATGATTTATCACAAATATTAAAACACGAAGAAGATAATAAAAACAGGCTGTCTTTGGTTGAAGAAAAAGCCAGGCAGGAAATAGAACAAAAAGAAAAAGAGCTTAAAGAAAAGCTTAAAAAAGAGTCTGTTTTAACAGAATCAGAAAAAGCAGGCTTTTTAGCTGAAAAAGAAGAAAAGATAAAAAAGATAGAAAAAGATGCACAAGATAAGCTTAGAACTAAGCTAAAAGAGTTGGAGGGAATAAATAAAGAAAAAGCTTTGCAGTATATTAGTAAAAGCCTATTAGGAGATTAAGTTTGTCTTAAAAACGATAGAAAATCTATCGTTTTTTCTGTTATATGCTAAAAATAGCTAAAAAATACATATTATTCTTTTCCAAAGATAAAGAAAAAGAGATTTTAGAGCTAATGAAAAAAGATTGGCATTTTGAGGTTATAGATAAAAAACAAGCTGAAGAGGAAACCCTAAAAGATCTTCAAAAAATAAACTATTCTATTTCTTCTCTTGATTTTGTTATTACTTACCTTTTACCTTATTCTGAAAAACAAGGCATTTTAGACAAGATAAATAATCCAAAGATTAGTATTGAAAAGAAAGACATTATAAATTTTCATAAAAAGGAAGAGTTAGACATCTTAGTTAAAAACGTTGTTGGGGCAGAAAAAGAGCTTAAGTCGCTAGAAAAAGATATAGGGGACAAGGAAGATAAAATAAAAGAATTGGAACAGTTCGGCAGCTTGGGTTTTGTGCCCAGGGAAACTAATTATATATTCTCTCTTGTTGTAGCAATAAGCAGACAAAAGCAAGAGACGTTCGAAAACTTTTCCAGAAAAGTTTCTATTAAAGAAATAAATCAAGAATCATCAAAGATATTTTATTCTGTTTTAGGACTAAAAGAAGACAAAGATAATGTTTTGGGCTTTTTAAAGAATATAAATGGGGATGTATTGGATTATAGATTTTCTAATATTCCATCTAAAGAAAAAGAGATTATTTTAAAGCAGATTAAAGAGAATAAAGAAAAAGAGGAAATGGTTAAGCAGAAGTTAAAAGATATAGCGGAGAGCTTATTAGATTTTAAGATATATTATGATGTTTTGTGTTTGGAAAAAAGACAGGTTGAAGTTAAAAAGAGAAGCTTGGGTAGCAAATTTTTGAACTATGTTTTGTTTTTTGCCCCAGAAGAAGAGAAAGAAGAACTTGAAAAGAGTCTTCCTGAAGGTGTTGGAATAGTTGAAACAGGTCTAGATAAAGATGAAAGTCCCCCAGTATATATGGAAAACAGCAAGGCAATAGAGCCTTTTGAATCTGTAACTAATATATTTGGCCTGCCTTCTGCAAAAGAAATTGACCCCACTCCTTATTTGGCCTTCTTTTTTATTATATTCTTTGGAATATGTATCACCGATGCAGGATATGGTTTTTTACTAGCTTTGTTCACAGGACTCAGCATGGTTCTTTTTAAAAAGAGATTGGGCAAGAGCAAATTAATAAAGCTTTTATTCTATGGAGGCATATCTACTTTTATAGTGGGAGTCTTATTCGGAAGCTACTTTGGCGTAAGCCCAGACAAACTTCATATTTCTTTTATGAATACTTTCAAAGTAATAGATTCGGTTAAAGATACTATTTTGTTCATGGGCATTGCTTTCTTTCTAGGATATATACAGATTTGTTTTTCCCAGGTTGTAAAGATGATTAAAGCCAGGAAATTTAAGCAAAAAGATGAGTTTTTGTCCGGCCTAGGCTGGCTTTCCTTGTTTCTTTTTTCAGGAGTTTATCTGCTTTCCATGATATTTCCATATTTGAAAAGTATAGGATTGATAGGAATAATAGCATCTTTGGCAGGATTATTTCTGATTGAGTCAAAAGGACAAAAGATGATCTTGAAACCCTTGGTGGGTGGAATTAAGATTTTACAGTTTATGATTAATACTGTTTCCGATATCCTTTCTTATTCCAGGTTAATGGCTTTGGGATTAGGAACAGGAGTTATTGCTTTGGTTGTAAATCAGATTGCTTTTCTTTTAGGAAGTATGATTCCCTATGTCGGCTGGATGATAACCGTCCTTATTTTAATAACAGGGCATATATTTAATTTAGGAATAAACGCCTTAGGGGGATTTATTCATTCCGCCCGTCTTCAATTTGTGGAGTTTTTCCCCAAGTTTATGGAAGGCGGGGGAAGAAGGTTGGACCCCATTGGGCAGGAATTAAAGTATACACAAATTAATAATTAAAAAAACATATGTTAGGATTAGCTTTAGCAGTACTAGGTGCTGCATTATCAGTAGGTTTAGCCGGAATAGGCTCTGCCATAGGAGTTGCTAAGTCAGGAAGAGCAGCTTCTGGAATAGTTTCTGAAGAGCCAGAAAAGTTTGGTAAGGCATTGTTATTGCAAGCCTTGCCTTCAACCCAGGGTATTTACGGATTTATTGGAGCTTTCTGGGTAATAGTTAAACTTGGGCTTTTGAGCGGAAACGTGCCTAATATTTCTTGGCAAACAGGTTTGGCTTTTGCTTTTGCCTGTTTACCCGTTGCTATTGGAGGATTATTCTCTGGTATTTATCAGGGGAGCGTTTCAATAGCCGGCATGAATATTGTTGCCAAAAAACCTCAGGAATCAGGTAAAGGAGTTATTCTTTCTGCTATGGTGGAAACTTACGCAGTATTGGGTCT
Organism: uncultured Candidatus Saccharibacteria bacterium; assembly: GCA_964571585.1. Classification (GTDB taxonomy): domain Bacteria; phylum Patescibacteriota; class Minisyncoccia; order Minisyncoccales; family GWA2-38-27; genus CAZNBW01. Next base: position 9,983 of record CAZNBW010000006.1, read on the forward strand.
TTTGGCTACAATTCTTTTAGTTCAAGGAATAAGCATTTAAAATGGTTCAAGAGATATTAAAAAACATTGATCAAAAGGTTAGTCAGGAGCTTTTGAGGATTAACTCTGAAAAAGAAAGAGCTATTTTAGAACTGGAAAAGAAGTATAAAGAAGAGGCAAAGAAACAAAAGCAGGCTAGAATTAAAGAACTTGAGCAGAAGATAAGCTCTCAGATAGAAGAGACTCTTCAGAAGAAAAGGCTAGAAGTTGAATTTACTGTTTTGAAAGAAAAGAATAATATTATTGACGATTTGTATAAAGAGGCTGGAAAGAGAATGGCTTCTTTGCCAGAGCAGGAGCTTAAAAAATGGATTAAATCTTTACTTCCAGAAAATATTGAAGGAAAGATAGGGGCAGGAAAGAGGACAGCTGTTGCCCTAAGGAGGTTAGTTAATAATGAAATAGAAGAGATAGGGGAAGAGGGTTTTATTGTTGTTAACAATGAGGTTGAGCTTGACTTCAGTATTTCTGAAGTTTTAAGGCAGTTAAGGGAAAAACAAGGTCCTGAAATAATAAAGATGTTGTTTATATGTTAGAATATGCCACTGGAGTATTAGATGTGCTGGAAAAAAACATCTTTGACAAGCAGGATATGGAAAGGATGATTACAGCTTCTAGTAAAGAAGAAGCTTTTAAGGTTCTTTTTGATACTGATTTAGGAGAAACAGCTTCTAAAGAAAGCAGGATAGAGGTTATTTTGGAAAAGGATTTAGAGGGCTTAAAAGAGATTCTTTTCAAGATGTTAAGGGATACAAAGATTGAATTGTTCTATTTTCTCTTTTTAAAGTTTGATGCTTTGAATCTTAAGATTGTTCTTAAGGAGAAAGAGGGTATTTCTTTCAATAGTTCTTTAGTTCCTTTTGAAAGATTAAAAATGTTCTCGCAGGATAATTCTGCGTTAGGTAATAAGTATGTTGAAAAAATGGCAAGAGAAACATTTTTGCTAACAGGATCCATTGATGAAAGGGTTGATACGGCTTGTCTTAAAACTAAGCTTTTGCTGGCAAAGAAGATAAAGGGGCTTCCTTTGGATATTACCAAGTTTGAAATAGACATTGCTAATTTAAAGAATCTGATCAAAGAAAAACATGGATTTATTGAAGGAGGCAATCTTTCTCACAGCGATATGCTAAAGCTTTTAGGAAAAAAGAGAGGCATGATATCAAAGGGCTTGGAAAAGTTTCTTGAGGCTTTTGATCTTTCCTTACTTATTGAAGATTTTGAAAAAACAGGTTCTGAGTCTGATTTGGAAAAAGGCTTAGAAAAGTTTTTATCAAACAGGATTCTGCAAAAAGAAAGAGAAGGAGGAGGAATGGAAAAGGTTATGGGTTTTTTTACCAGAAAGATTAACGCCCATTCTAATATCAGGTTGATATTCTTTCAGAAAGATTCAGGAATTGAAAACATTGAGAAGAATCTTTTACCAATATGAAAATAGGAATTATTGGAGAAAAAAACATGGTTTTGGCTTTTAATGATTTGGGAATGAGCGTTTTTACAGTAGAAAAAGATGAGGATTTTGAAAAAGCCAAAGAGGAAGTTAAAGATTTTGCTGTTGTCTTTATAACAGAAACAATAGCTAACAGGTATAATTTGGATGATTTATATAATAAAACCTTGCCTGCAATATTAGTTATACCAGGGGTTAAAGGAGCTTTGGGTAAGGGCTCCGAAAGCCTTAAAAAAACAATAGAAAGAGCCTTGGGCTCTGAATTAAACATATGACACAGGGAATAATTAAAAGAGTTACAGGCCCTTTAGTAGTAGCTGAAGGACTGCCTGAAGTAAAAATGTATGAGGTAGTTAAGGTCGGCCAGGAAAAGATTATTGGAGAAGTAATTAGGATTGAAGGAAATGATGCATATATCCAGGTTTACGAAGATACTTCTGGGATAGGTCCAGGAGAGCCGGTATTTTTAACAGGAGAATCTTTGTCTGTTGAGTTGGGTCCTGGATTAATGGCTAATATCTATGACGGCATCCAAAGACCTTTAAAGGATTTAGTCAAAATATCAGGTCCTTTTATTGCCAGAGGTATTGAGGTTTCAGCTTTGGACAGAAAAAAGAAGTGGACTTTTGAGCCCCTTAAAGCAAAAGGAGATAAGGTATCTCCTGGAGATGTTTTAGGAGAAGTTAAAGAAACAGAAAACTTTGTTCACAAGATAATGGTTCCTCCTAATGTTAAAAGAGGAGAAGTAACCTTTATTATTTCAAAAGGAGAACATACTATTGATGAGGTTATAGCTAAAATAGGGGAAGAAGAGATAAGGCTTTCTCACAAGTGGCCTATAAGAGAACCAAGACCAGCAAAAGAGAAGTTGTTGCCCTCAGAAGCTTTAATTACAGGTCAAAGGGTTATTGATACTTTTTTTCCTATTGCCAAAGGTGGTACAGGTTCAGTTCCAGGTCCTTTTGGTTCTGGTAAAACAGTTGTTCAGCATCAGTTCGCTAAATGGGCGGATGCTGACGTTATTCTTTTTATTGGCTGCGGCGAGAGGGGAAATGAAATGACTGATTTGTTGAATGAGTTCCCAGAGATCAAAGACCCTAAAACAGGAAGACCTTTAATGGAAAGAACTGTTTTGATTGCCAATACTTCTAATATGCCGGTAGCTGCCCGTGAAGCCTCTGTTTACACCGGCATTACCATAGCTGAGTATTTCAGGGATATGGGCTACTCTGTTGCTTTGTTAGCTGACTCTACTTCAAGATGGGCTGAAGCTTTAAGAGAAATATCAGGAAGATTAGAGGAAATGCCAGGAGATGAAGGTTATCCGGCATACTTGGGCTCTAGAACAGCTGCTTTCTATGAAAGAGCAGGCTGCTTTAAATGTTTGGGAGACAGAACAGGATATTTAACAGTAGTTGGAGCTGTTTCTCCTCCAGGAGGAGATCTATCTGAACCAGTTACTCAAAACACATTAAGAGTTACCAAGGTTTTCTGGGCCTTAGATTCTTCTTTAGCGTATAAAAGGCACTTTCCTGCTATTAACTGGTTGAACTCTTATTCTTTGTATGACCAGAACTTAAAGGAGTTTTTAGAAGAGAAAGGAGGAGAAGGATTTAACAGTTATAGACAGAGGGCTATGGAAATACTTCAAAAAGAATCAGCTTTAGAAGAAATTGTCAGGTTGATTGGTGTTGATTCTTTATCCCAAAAAGACCAGTTTCTTTTACAAATATCCAAAAGTATAAGAGAGGACTTCTTGCATCAGAACGCGTTTTTAGATGTTGATTCTTTTACTTCTCTAAAAAAGCAGTATTCAATGATAAAAGAGATAGTTGATCTTTACGAGCAAGGATTAAAGGATATAGTGCAGGGGAAGAAGATAGAGGAAATTATGAATTCTGAAGTTAGAGAGAAACTTTCTAAAATGAAACTAATCAAAGAAGAAAACATATGATTAAAACATACAAAACAATTATAGATGCAGCGGGGCCTCTATTAGTTGTAGATAAGGTTAGAGATGCAAAGTATGATGAGTTGGTTGAAATAGAGACTCAAGACGGGAAGATTAAAAGAGGGAAGGTTTTAGAAGCTTCTTCTGACAAAGCTGTGGTTCAGGTGTTTGAAGATACTAGAGGGATGAACTTAAAGAATTCTAAGATAAAGTTCTTGGGTAAGACAATGAAGTTTGGGGTATCAGAAGATTTATTAGGCAGAGTTTTTGACGGAGCTGGAAAGCCTAAAGATTCAGGCCCTGAAATACTGCCAGAGAAATATCTGGATGTTGCAGGCTCTCCTTTGAATCCTCAGGCTAGAGAGTATCCCGAAGACTTTATCCAGACAGGCGTTTCCACCATAGACGGATTAAATACTTTAGTTAGAGGACAAAAACTTCCCATCTTTTCTGGTGCAGGTCTTTCTCATTCTAGATTAGCGGCCCAAATAGCCAAGCAGGCAAAAGTAGCAGGCGGAGAAAGCTTTTCTGTTGTTTTTGCTGCTATGGGAATTACTTTTGAAGAGGCTGAATTCTTTATTTCAGAGTTTAAAAAAACAAAATCTAATTCGGTTCTGTTTATTAACTTAGCAAATGACCCGGTTATTGAAAGAATAACCTTGCCCAGGATTGCTTTGACAGCGGCAGAATACCTAGCTTTTGAAAAAGATATGCATGTTTTGGTTATTCTTACTGATATGACTAATTACTGCGAAGCCCTAAGAGAGGTGTCAGCCTCTAGGAAAGAAGTGCCAGGTAGAAGAGGTTATCCGGGCTATCTATATACAGACCTCTCTACTATATATGAAAGAGCAGGTAAGATAAAAGGCAAAAAGGGTTCTATTACCCAGATACCTATTTTAACTATGCCAGATGATGATATTACTCATCCTATTCCTGATCTTTCGGGATATATTACAGAAGGCCAGATACTGCTTTCCAGAGAGATTCATAATAAAGGCATATATCCTTCAATTGATGTTCTTCCCTCTTTGTCCCGTTTGAAAGACAAGGGTATAGGAGAAGGAAAAACCAGAGAAGATCATTCAGGTGTTTTAAACCAAGTTTTTGCTTCTTATGCCAGGGGCAGGGAAGTGAGAGAGCTGGCTTTAGTTTTGGGAGAATCTGCTTTAACAGAAGTAGACAGAAAGTACTTAAAGTTTGCAGATGACTTTGAAGCAAGGTTTGTTGCTCAAGGATACGAGGAAGACAGAACAATTACCCAAACCCTTGACTTGGGATGGGAGCTGCTAAGTATCTTACCTAAAGAAGAGTTAAAGAGAATTAAAGAGGAACACATAGCAAAATATTATGGAAAAGGTAAAGCCAACCAGAATTGAGCTTTTAAAGTTAAAAGACAGGTTAAAGAAATCAAAAAGAGGACACAAACTCTTAAAAGAGAAGAGAGACGGCTTGATGAAAAGATTTATGGACATTATAAAACAGGCAAAGGTTAAAAGAACAGAAATGGAAGAAAAGCTTTCAGAAGCAGGCAGGGACTTTGCTCTTATATCTTCTCCATTTTCTCAAAAAGAAGTAGAGCAGTTTTTCTTAATCCCTTCTTCTGAAATAAATCTTCAGATGAAAGAAGAAAATATAATGGGAGTTAAGGTACCTAATTTTAAGTGTGAGATTATCAAAAAAGATAATGACTATTCGTACATTTCTTTTCCTCTTGGCATGGAAAAAAGCATTAGGGAATACCAGGATTTGTTAGGTTTAATGCTGGAGTTAGCTAATATAGAGCATGCAGCTAGATTGTTGTCTTTTGAAATAGAAAAGACCAGGAGAAGGGTTAATGCTTTAGAATATATTATTATTCCTCAGATAGAGAAGGGTATTAAGTATATATCTTCCAAGTTGGACGAGAATGAGAGATTTGAAAAAATAATCAGAATGAAAATAAAAGAACTTATTGCGTGAAACCGAGTTTCACACAAACACACAATCAAGAGTTTTCTCTCTTGGTTTTTTGTTATATAATAGAGTAATATAACTTGACTATATTATTATGAATAAGAGAATATCTTCTATACCAGTTTTAGCTATAATTATTGTATTTACTTTTTTAATTGGCGGCTTAGTTATCTTGGTGGGCTGCCTGACAAGAAAACAGCCAGTGGATTTTTATTCTTTTGAAGAATTTGAACAAAGAGATGAAACAGCAAACTGGAGAATATATACAAGCGAATATTATGGAATTGAGATTAAATATCCAAGAGGGTGGAGCGTTATTGAGTCAGAGGAATATGATAATTATATTATGTTAATAAACAGCGGTATTTCTTCAGAGCGGATAATGATATTAAAGTCATCAGGTCCTTCGTCTAAAACCACGGGCATGGAAATCTTGGAAACAAAAGATATTGTAGTAGACGGCATCGCAGTAAAGAAAGAATTATTCAAAGATAATCTTAAAAACCAATATTATTTAAGAGTTTTTGTGCCCGAAAAGAGCTTATTCTACCAGGCTGACTATAAGGGGAACTTCTTTGAAGAGTTTTCATTAATGTATGATAAAATACTTTCTACTCTTAAGTTTATCAATTGATTCATCCTAAGCCCGGCTTAGTTATTTTTCTCTTGACAAGGGTGTTAGAATAATATAACATTAAGTTAGGTTGATATAACATTATAAACATAACTTAATTTATATATGGACAAACGAAGATTAATAATCATGGCTATTTTAACAATTACCCTATTAATGGGAATTGTTCTTTATGCCTTTTTTGCAGGCTCTGACGGGGAGTTTACTGCAGGAACTATTATCTCCTTGGTTATTCCTTTGATTATAATTGTTTTTATGATTTTCTTTATTGTAAAAAGGTATAAAGATATTAAAGCTGGAATGCCTTTGGAAGATGAAAGATCAAGAAGGGTTCTGACTAATGCTGCAGCTAAGTCATTCTACGTTTCTATTTATTGGCTTTTAGCCATATCCTGGTTTGACGGTTTGTTCGCCAAGATGTTTGGAGTAGAACAGTTAACTGCCAGCCAGACAGCAGGCGGAGGGATTGCCGGTATGGCTTTGTTATTCTTTGGTTTTTGGTTTTACTACGACAGGAAAGGCAAACTAGCATGAAAAACAGGATTAAAGAATTAAGAGCCAGGTATAATTTAACCCAGGAAGAGCTGGCTAAAAAAGCAGGGGTAAGGAGAGAAACAATTGTTTTCTTGGAAAAAGGGAAATACAACCCTTCTTTAGAGCTTGCCTATAAAGTTGCCAAGGCCCTAAAAACAGATATAAATGAGCTGTTTATTTTCGATAAGTAGCAGGGCCCGGCGTCTAGCCGGGTTTTTGTTTTAGAGAGGTTTTGGTATAATAAAGTTGTATGGATATTATTAAAGAGTTGAAAAAGCATAAGGTTTTAGGCAGGTCAGGATCTTGTTTCCCTGCTTATTTGAAGTGGCAGCAAGTTAAGAATACAAAAGCTGATAAAAAGTATATTATCTGTAATGGTTCAGAGGGCGAGCTTAAAAACTTCAAAGACAAGTATGTCTTAAAGAACTATCCAGAATATGTTGTAGAAGGAATAAAGCAGGCATTAAAAGCAATACCTAACAGTACTGCTTTTATTTATTTAAGAAAGGACTATTATACAAAGTTTAAAAGAAGATTAAAAAAGCATACTAAGGGTTTTCCAATTAGTTTAGTTAAAAAAAGAGGAGGTTATTTGGGAGGAGAAGAAACTGTTATCTGTGAGGTTTTAGAAGGCAAAAGACCAGAGCCCAGAATTAAGCCTCCTTATCCTTCCTATTATGGATTGCTTGGTTTTCCTACTCTAGTTAACAATGTAGAGACGTTTTACGTGGCAGGCAAGATAGCTAAGAAAGAGTATAAAGGGGAGAGGTTTTATGCTGTTACAGGAGATGTTAAGAATGAAGGTGTATTTAAGTTTGATTCCTGCAGTACTGTTGAGAAGATTCTAAAAGAAACAAATAATTATCCTGATTTTGATTTCTTTGTTCAGTCAGGAGGTGGAGCTATGGGAGAGATACTGCTTCCAGGAGAGTTGAATAAACAAGTTGACGGTATTGGCTGCATAGTTGTTTATAATAAAAAGATAGATCCTTTCAAGCTGATGAAAGAGTGGACTACGTTTTTCTTAGAAGGTAATTGTGATAAATGCACTCCCTGCAGAGAAGGAATGTACAGAATAGATGAAATGGTGAATAAAAAGAAGCTGGATAAAAAAGCTTTAGATGATATTTATTTTGTTTTAGAAAAGACATCTTTTTGTCCTTTGGGCAGGAATGCTTATAGGCCGTTTAAAACTTTAATTAAGAAAGTAATCAAATGAAGGTTCAGATAACTATTAATAATAAAAAGTATAAAGTGGATCAGGGAAAGACTATCTTACAGGTTTGCGAAGAAAACGGGATTGATATTCCTTCTTTGTGTTCTCATTCTGACTTAGATGTTAAAGCCTCCTGCAGAATGTGTTTGGTCAAGATAGAAGGAGTAAAAGGTTTAGTTACTGCCTGCTCTGAAAGAGTTTGCGCGGGATATAATATTACTACAGAGAGTCCTGAGATTGTTAAGGCCAGGAAGATTAACCTGGAGCTATTGTTTTCTCAACACAAAGAAGAATGTTCTGACTGCGTTTGGAACTATAAATGTGAGCTGTTAAGATTGGCTAAGAAGTATAAAGTGAAAATTAACAGGTTTGAGGACAGGAAGGCAAAATACCCTGTTTATCGTTTTGGCAATGTTATCGAGTTTGATTCTTCAAAATGCATTGACTGCAGGAATTGTGTTGAAATATGCCACAAGCAAGGAGTTGATTTCTTGGAGATTAAACAAAAAGGCAGTTTGTTTCAGGTTGTTCCTTCTGCTAAAAAGAATATTGACTGTATTTACTGCGGCCAATGTATCAACCATTGTCCTGCTGGTGCTTTTGAAACAGTAGATGAGTTTGAGAATATTGAAAAGCCCTTAAAGCAAAAGAATAAGGTGGTTGTTGTGCAGTTTGCTCCTTCTATCAGATCTAGTCTTGGAGAGGAGTTTGGTTTACCTTATGGTAAGGTGGTTTCGGGCCAGTTAGTGGCTGCTTTGAGAAAGATCGGATTTAACTATATTTTTGATACTTCTGTTGGGGCTGATTTTACTACTACTTCTGAAGCCTCAGAAGTGATTGAGAGAATAAAGAAGAATAAGAACCTGCCTGTTTTAACTTCTTGCTGTCCTTCTTGGGTAAAGTATGTTGAGCAGAGATACCCAAAGTATATTAAGAATCTTTCTACTACTAGGTCTCCACAAACAATCCTTGGTGGGTTGATAAAGACTTATTGGGCAGAGAAGGAGAAGATTAATCCTAAGAATATCTACGTTGTCTCTATAATGCCTTGTACTTCTAAAAAATATGAAATAGAAAGGCCTCAGTTAAAAATTAATGGAATGAAGTCAGTTGACTACGTCTTAACTACCAGAGAGTTTGCCAGGCTGTTAATGAAGAAGAAGATCAATTTTGCCAAGTTGGGGCCTGAAAAAGCAGATACAGCGTTTGGCTCGCCCTCAGGAGCTGGTGTTATTTACGGAGCAACAGGAGGAGTAATGGAATCAGCTTTTAGAACAGCTTATGAAAAGTTAACTGGGAAAACCTTAAAGAATGTTGATTTTAAGAAAGCAAGAGGTATGGAGGATATAAAAGAAGCAGAAGTTAAGGTAGGAGGCAAAGTTAGAAAGATAGCTGTTATTAATGGGCTTGGCAATGCTAAGAAATTTTTTAGCAGGAAGAAGAGAAAGATTAAAGAATATACTTGTATCGAAGTAATGGCCTGCCCCGGAGGCTGTATTGGGGGAGGAGGCCAGCCAATGCCTACCAGCAATGAAATAAGGGTTAAGAGAGCCGAAGCTTTGTATTCTTTAGATAGGAGTAAGAAAGTTAGAAAAGCTCATGAAAACCCTATTGTTAAGGAAGTGTATAAAGATTATTTCTCAAAGAATAAAGAAATAGCTCATCAGGTTTTACATACTACGTATAATAAGAAGAAGAAAGGGCCTGTTGTTAAGTTATAAAAGAAGCCCTGGATAGCAGGGCTTTTTTCTTGTCTTTTTATTTCAAAAGAGTTAAAGTAAATTAGTAAATTGATTGAACGTTCTTTAAAAAGGAGATAACAAATGAAAGACAATAAAAGACCTTATGTGTGTGGTCCCTTAACAGAATTGCCTGTTGAGTCACAGAAACTAGTAAAAGACTTCTATTCTCGTATAGCTGATGCTTGCGAAGAGATCATGGGAATAAGAGCTTTTGTTCCGCACGAACATTATGACCCGGTGAAATATCCGCATTTCACTCCAGCAGAGATTGACAGGGCAGAAAGAGAACAGGTTTGTGAAAAGACATCACTTTTAATAGTTGTGGCCATTGCTCCTTCATGGGGTGGTGGCATTGAGGTGGAGATGGCTTATAGAAGCAGTGTTCCGGTTTTAATTCTTTGTGAGCAAGGTAGAAAGATATCGCGTCTACTGCGAGGTAATCCTGCTGTTGTAGGAATTATTTATTACAATTCTTTGGATGATTCTTTAAACAGGCTGAAAGACTGTATCAGTAGCGGGAGAGCGTTGGCAGAATTTGTGCATGACCACAATACAGCCAGGGCAAGGTGATATCCACAGTTTTAAATTATTGACAGGGGTTGCTGATTTTGCTAATATTAAAGTAGTACATTGTATTCAAGTTGATGTGCCGAAAAATTGATCCTCAAGGATCACTTTACAATATACACGTACAAACCAGATAAATCATCAACCTCCTCCAAAAAGGGACTCATATATGAGTCCTTTTTTATAGACCCTTGATTTTTTATACAAAAAGAATTAAAATATAAATTAGTAATTTAATATATTCTTTGGTTCTTTTAGAAAAAGGAGAAAAAGTATGGATGGTCAAAGAACAGCTGAGCGTCGTCAAAGGTTTGCAGAATTAGTTCAAGAAGCAACTAGTCTTGAGGATGGTATCCACAAAATTAAGATTGAACAAGTTTTAGATATTGGCATACGATGTTTATGCCAGCCAGAGGCTGCTGTTGTCAAAGACGATCAAGGCCGTATTTTATTTATTCCAGAAGATATAACATGTGATGACCACGAAAGACTGGCAAGCCGTTGGATTGTCAAAAGAAATATGACTCTGCGTTTAAAAATTGGAGGAGGCAAGATATCAGAGGTCTTTATAGGAGGTTAATTCCGCGCCCTATTCCAGGCAAAGAGATATTTTATATAGCTCGATAGGTTTAACCTCTCGAGCTTTTTTCTTTTAGGACTAAAAAGGCCGGAAGATTTTTCTTCCGGCCCTGTTTTCAAACCATTGCTCGGTAAAGGAGTTTTAGTAGAGTTGTTATTGCAGCATACATTCTTTGTTCTTTTTCTTTAGCTTTCTTCGGAGGATGAAGTTGACCTATGCCGTATTTTCTTAGCAGCTTTTTTATTTGCTCTGGGGTTGCATTCATCTGCCTCTTTTTTATTTTCTGGACATCTTCTACTGAAATGCCCATAATTTCAGCTGTTGTATGATCGGGAAGGTCGTACATTTTTATAATTTCATTAGACAGTTCCATTTCATCTTCTTTCCAGCCGGTAAATTTCTTTGCCATGATTTTCTCCTTTTTAATTTAGTGAAAAGAACAGTTAAACAATAGATTAATCTTACTTAATTATCTTAATCTGTCAAATTATTCTATAAGCTTATTCCATGCTTGAAATTACTTCTTAGAAGAGTTATAGTAGCTTAGAACACTTAATGTAGATCTTTTAAAGAAAGGGAAAGATATGAATAAAAGAGAATATACCTGGTATGTAGAACCAATGGATGATCAGACTAACGCAACAATTAGCGGGCATGTAATAGAAAAAAGCACTATTGCCGAATGCGTAGCAGTTAAATGTGTAGATAATGAGAGGCGTAATCTTTGGAGGTGCAACTTTGATTTTGTTAAACTTCTTCATGCTAGCAAAGAAAGCTTGAACTTAAGATTCCGAATTTACAATCAAGCAGACAAGGGTCCTATAAGGCGATGTCCTTCATTTCTCTTCAGGAAGAAGAAAAAAAGAAAAGCAGAGCTTAAGCCTGTGTGTTAAAACGCACAGGCTTTTTCTTGCTTTTTATTTTAAAGGCGCTATAGTTATTTAAAGCATTAAACAGTTCCTTAAGAAAAACCAATAATTAAAGTAAGGAGATTATAAGATGGACGATATTGTATGGTTATGCCTTATTTTGTTCTTCGGCGCAGTTATTCTTCATAAGATCTATGGGAAGAAGATTTTTCCCACAAACTGGGGAGTACCGCCGAAACAAACAAAGAAAGATGAGGATGATAGTGATGGTTTGTGCGATAATCGGCCAAATGATCGGCCCTAACAAAGATCTTCATTGTTTTAACGGCTCGACAGGATTAACCTCTCGAGCTTTTTTATTCCTTGAATTTACTGTTTAAAAGAGTTATACTAAATCTAGTAAGTTTAATGTTCTTTGAAAGGAGAACTATCATGGCAAAAGTAAGACCACACAATTCGAATGACACGAGGCCTGCCGAATGGCATACAAAGACATGGGATTTTATTGAACAGCATCCCGGAGTAGCCAAAAGATATGAGGCTACTGGCAGCGGACCAAGCACCCCTTTGAATTGCAACCAGCTAAGCGACTACGATCAGGCAGTCATTCGAGAGGCTGAACGCAGAGCCAACAATTCCTAAGCGCTTCAGCATGGGCTATAGTTTATATAAGAACTACAGCCCTTTTTATTTTACTTGAAATTTGAACTTAAAAGAGTTATAGTAGTTTAGAACAATAAGTTTAGAGAATATAATGTAGATCTTTTAAAGAAAGGAGGCATCCTTATGAAGGTGCTTTTGATTTTATATCCTATTAATCCTTATGTGAACTTTCTTATTAGAAAGAAAAGATTTCCTAAAACTAAAGAAAGAATTGCCAGTTTTTACCAACACCTTATAAATAAGAGGTATCCGGGCTTCCAAATAGTGTTTGTTTTATTCTCCAAGAATAGAAATTCAGCAAAGCCTAATATGTCCCAATTATGGAAAGGTATTAATATCAAGGCGTCTGATATAGTCGGCTCAGCAGGAGTAACGTATAGGAACTTTAGATACAATTGGCAGCGTCCTAAACATGCTGATATATTTGCTTTATGCCCTGAGCCGATAGATGAATTGGTAATTGGAGGGTTTCATCTTTGGGACTGTGTTGATGGGTTTGCAGGATATGCTTTTCAGAAAGGCTTAAACGTTGTAGTAGATGAAGATCTTACAGACTTATTCTTTTACATGATTAAAGATCTCAAAAGCAAATTGTCTCTACAAATACCGATTTCCAGAGAAGTCAGCTTGCAAAGAAAAAAAGAAAGACTCTATGAAGTAGGCCTTTTAGAACACGCACGCAAGAGGCGCAGGGATAAGCCCTGGTTTACCCCAATCTAAAAAGACTAAGTTATATATACAGCTTAGTCTTTTTTATTTAAAACTTGTGTTAAGCCAGGCTTAGTTAAGCCAGGCTTAGTTTGTTCTTAAAATCCTTGAATTTAAATTACAAAAGAGTTATTGTGAAATATATGGCAGAAGTTAAGATATTAATACAAGGTTTTACCAATGCAGATACTTCAGACGTAGAAGAAGAAAGAACTTGTCCTACAATAACTTTAATTAAGGATAAAGACCTTAATATTATTGTTGACCCTGGCGTATTGGAAAGCCAGCAGATTTTAGTTGATAAGCTTAAGGAAGAGGGTCTGGGCATAGATGATATAGATATTGTCTGCATAACCCATTCTCACATAGACCATTATAGGAATATAGGGATGTTTCCTAAAGCTAAAACCTTGGAGTTTTGGGGCTTGTGGCACGGCCAAACAGTAGATGACTGGCAGGAGCAGTTTACAGATGATATTAAGATTATAAAGACTCCTGGCCATAACTACGACTCAATTTCTCTTTTAGTCAAAACAGACAAAGGTATTGTAGCTGTAGTTGGAGATGTCTTCTGGAAAGAAGGTCTTCCAATAGAAGATGAATATGCTACGGATCCAGAAGCATTAAAGCAAAGCCGTAAAAAGATTTTAGAAATGGCCGACTACATCATCCCCGGCCACGGCCCAATGTATAAAGTTGGGAAA
>CAZNBW010000007.1:0-14848 GCA_964571585.1 uncultured Candidatus Saccharibacteria bacterium
CTTTAAGCGGCATCTTTCCAGAATCCCTGCTAATTGGGAGCATACAAAGGGTCTCAAGGAACGATATTGATCCTTTCCAAACAGCAAGCATAGAAAACAGCTTAAACATTTTTGAATTAAAAAACGTCTTGATAACCAATGATTAAAAAAATCCTAATCTCAATAATTATTATCTATTTTCTAGCATTGTTAGAAACAAGCTTTCTTATACATCTTAATATCTTCAAATGGATTCCCAATGTCATCTTGCTCTATGCTGTTATTTTCAATATTATAGAAGATCCTAAGAAATACGGAGGAGTATATGTGGCTATTATTGCCGGCTTTTTCTTGGATATATTTTCATCCGGCTTTATTGGTTATAATATTATAGTATTTTTAGCAATATCTTTACTCTTGAAACTTATTTTCAATCGCTATGTCAGAATACCGTTTCCTAAAAAAACTTAAAAGAATCAAAAGAAAAAAAGAGATAGAGCCCCAGGAAATATTCTTAGACAAACTGGCCTCTAAAAAAGAGGCGGAGTCTGGCGTGTCTGAAAGGAAACTTGAAGTACCTGTCTCAGAGAAGATAATTCTAGGCGTGTTTTTCTTCTTTATTCTCTTTATTCTGGCTATATTCGGAAAAACATTCCAGTTCCAGGTTCTGGAAAAAGATGAACTTTTAGCTCAAGCTGAAGAAAACAAGTTTATAATCAGCTCTATAGGGGCTGAGAGAGGAGTTATCTATGACATAAATGGCAACCAGCTAGCTTTTAATAAAGCCAGTTTTGACTTAATTCTAGACAAAGAAGCCCTAACAGGAAAAGAAGCCCTTCAAAAGACAGGTACAATTCTTAATATGGATTTAAGCGAAGCTATTAATCAAGAAGGTCGGTATATTTTAATTAAAGAGAACCTAGACCACCAAACCCTAATAGTTTTAGAAACAAGAATAAAGGAGCTGGAAGGATTTAAAATAGTTAAAAACTCTTCAAGATATTATGAAGACGGATCTGTTTTCTCGCATATCATAGGATATATAGGAAAAATAAGCTCTGAGGAATTGAATAATTACAACGGGGCTTATTCTGTTAATGATTATATAGGCAAAGACGGAATAGAAAAATACTACGAAGAGGTATTAAAAACCAAGCCGGGAAAAATACAAACAGAAAGAGATGTTTACGGAAACTTAATGTCTAACAGCATTATATCGCTCCCTGAGTCGGGCGACAGCTTAATTTTATGGATTAACTCGGATCTCCAAAGAAAAGCAGAAGAAGAACTTAGGGCGACCCTAGAAAGAACGGGCGCTGAAAGCGGAGTGGTTATTGCCCAGAACCCGAAAACCGGAGGCATAATGGCTTTGGTTAACATTCCTTCCTATGACAATAATCTATTCAGTGCCGGCGCTGATCAAGATGCCTTAAAACAGATTTTAAATAACCCGGATGAACCGCTTTTTGACCGAGCCATTTCCGGATTATACCCTACAGGCTCAACAATAAAACCATTTATAGCGACGGGGGCATTAACAGAAAATATCATCTCTCCAGATAAATCGTTAAACTGCCAAGGACAAATAAGCATAACCAACAAGTATGACCCAAGCATTGTGTATATTTATCACGATAACGCCGTTCACGGACTAACCGATATGAGAAAAGCGATAGCAGAGTCATGCAACGTATATTTCTATACCATAGGAGGAGGGTACGGAAATCAGAAGGGGCTAGGCCCTACAAAAATTAAAAACTATTTAGAGCTTTACGGATGGGGCCAAGAAACCGGCGTTGACCTACCCGGAGAGTCAGACGGATTTATACCAAGCCCCCAATGGAAAGAAGAAATAAAGAATCAGCCATGGGTAGACGGAGACACATATAATCTGTCCATTGGTCAGGGAGATATTTTAATTACTCCTCTGCAGGTTGTTTCGGCTTTTTCCGCCATTGCCAACGGAGGCACGCTTTTCAAACCTCGTGTTGTGAAAGAAATAATTGATAATAATAAAAATGTGGTTAAGGAGATTGAAAGCGAAATAATTAGAAAAAACTTCGTTGACGAAGATTACATAAAGGTGGCAAGAGAAGGAATGAGAAAAGCGGTCACTGGCCAAGGAGCTCCCAATGCCTCGTCTGTTATGCTTAATTCTCTTCCCGTTAAGGTTGCAGCTAAAACCGGTACGGCTGAAACCCCATATAAAGACACGTACCATAATTGGGTTACTGTTTTTGGGCCGTACGAAGACCCGGAAATTGTTTTAACCATTATGATAGAGAATGTACCTGGAGTGCAAGCTGCTGCTCTTCCTACAGCTAGAAATATCCTAGAATGGCATTTTACCAAATAATTAATCTGTGATAAATTTAACTAATGAATGGCAAGTTAAATCTAATTAAACAAGGAGCTGCAAGAGTTAGGTTTGCCCCGTCGCCAACGGGTAATTTACATATTGGATCAGCCCGTACAGCGCTCTTTAATTACTTATTTGTTAAACAACAAAAAGGCAAGTTCATATTAAGAATAGAAGATACGGATAAACAAAGATCTAAAAAGGAGTTTGAACAGGATATCATAGATAACCTTAAGTGGCTTGATCTAGACTGGGACGAAAAATACAGACAAAGCGAAAGAACGAATATTTACGAAAAGTATATTAAAAAGCTTTTAGATGAAAAAAAAGCATATTACTGCTTTTGCACTAAAGAAGAGTTAGAAGCAATGAAACAGGAACAAATGAGCAGGGGAGAGGCACCAAAATATAATGGCAAATGCAGAAAGCTTTCTAAAAAAGAGATAGAAGATAATCTTAAAAAGGGGAAAGACTACATTATTAGGTTTAAGGTTGATTCAAAAAAGATAAAGTTTAAAGACCTAATTAGACAAGAAATAGAGTTTGATACTGGCTTGATAGGGGACATTGCCATTGCTAAAGACGAAAGAACTCCTTTGTACAACTTTGCAGTGGTTGTAGATGATTATGATATGAAAATATCCCATGTTATCAGGGGAGAAGATCTTTTACCCAATACCCCAAAGCAGATAATTTTACAGCAGGCCTTAGGATTTCCTTCGTTAGAATACGCTCATTTGCCCTTGATATTGGGCCCTGATAAAAGTAAAATGAGTAAAAGGCATGGAGCCACCTCTATTAAAGAATACAAAGAAGAAGGATATTTACCAGAAGCCATCATTAACTTCTTATCATTTTTAGGATGGAGTCCTGGAGATGACAGAGAGATATTTTCTATGCCTTCTTTAAAAAAAGAGTTCTCTTTGAATAAAGTTCAGAAATCAGGAGCTGTTTTTAATATCAAAAGGTTAGACTACATCAACGGCTTCTATATCCGCCACAAGCCCTTAAAAGAGCTTACAGAGCTTTGTATTCCCTTTTTAATACAAGCAGGCTTGATAGTTCCAGATCTCAAAACAGAGCAATATCCTCCTGCTTACGGAGGAATGATGATATCTCCAAAATACATGGTAAATGAAACCAAAGAAGAAATCAGCACACAAAAATTAGAACAAATAGTATTCATTTATCAAGAAAGACTAAAAAAGCTTTCAGAAATTGCAGAATTAACTGAATTTTTCTTTAAAAAGGAATTAGATTACAAAAAAGACCTTTTAAGATGGAAAGATATGAATGACAAGACTGTTGTATCCTCTATTGACAAATCTATTAATATATTGTCTAACATAAAGAAATGGGATAAAGATAATATAGAGAAAGAGTTAACCAAAGACACAGAAAATAGGGGAGAGTTATTATGGCCCTTAAGGGTGGCTCTATCTGGCAAAAGTTCATCTGCTTCGCCGTTTGAGATAGCAGAGATATTAGGAAAAGA
Organism: uncultured Candidatus Saccharibacteria bacterium; assembly: GCA_964571585.1. Classification (GTDB taxonomy): domain Bacteria; phylum Patescibacteriota; class Minisyncoccia; order Minisyncoccales; family GWA2-38-27; genus CAZNBW01. Next base: position 3,834 of record CAZNBW010000007.1, read on the forward strand.
GAAAACATTAAAACGCTTAAATCAAGCCAAACAAATATGCCAAAAATAATATCATCTATTATATTATTAAGCATAATATCAACTCCATGTCTTGTTTTAGCTCAGATACAACAAGAAGAAATACCAACTCCAGTGCCTCAAGAAGCTATATGGAACTGGTTTAAACAAAAGCTAGTCTTTATTTGGGATAAAATATACTCTGTTTTGAGCAAAGAGGTGGAGCAAAGAAAACCAGGAGTAGAAGATGAACTTAAAAAAGAAACAGAAGAAATGAAACAAGAAATAAAAGAAAAAGCGCCTTCTTTATGGCAGCGTTTCTTAGAACTCATTCGTTGACAATCTTTAATATTGCTGGAAAAATATTCATGCTCTACAAAGAGGGTTCGTAAGAATCCTCTTTTTTTATTTATCCTAAGCCAGGCTTAGTTTTACACATTGACAGCCCTAGGGGAGTATAATAATATGAATATAGTAATAGTCGCACAATATCGGTAAAGCGTCATTATATATGTTAAGATCAAATAAGCCATTATTAAAGCATATACCTGATTTCTTAGACTATTGTGAAGTTGAAGAAGGATTATCAAATAATACTCAAAAAAACTATCAGAGATATCTGAATAAGTTTTCTTATTGGCTGAAGATTAAAAATAAAGAAAATATAAAACCTCACGAATTAACATCAGAAGATATATGGAATTACCGCTTATTCCTATCACGCCGTGCGAATCCCAAAACTGGCAAGACATTAAAAAAGACGACTCAGAACTACTATTTAATCGCTCTGAGGGGCCTTTTAAGCTATTTTTCTGCCAGAGACATAGTTTCCCTCCCCTCAGACAAGATAAAGCTTCCTAGAGACCCTCGGAGTGAAAAAACTGTAAAATTCCTTAACCTAGAACAAATTGAGAAACTGCTACTAGCCCCAGATAATAATAACGAAATCGGCATAAGAGACCGGGCTATTTTAGAGACATTGTTCTCTACTGGCCTTAGAATTGCTGAATTAGTAGCTTTAAATAAAGAGCAGTTCGCGAATATAAATAATAAGAAAGATTATGAATTAAGCATAATTGGCAAGGGCGGATATCCAAGACCTGTCTATTTTTCAGAACGATCATTATCTTGGCTGAAGAAATACCTGGAAACTAGAAAAGACCAAGAAAAAGCCCTTTTCATTAATAACAGAAGCCGGAAAGGAACAGAAAATCGTTTAACAGCCCGCTCAATAGAAAGAATTGTTAAAAAGTATACCATCCTGTCTGGAGTCCCTATTTTTACTACGCCCCATACCCTAAGACATAGTCTGGCAACGGATTTCTTAAATCAAGGAGTTGATCTGCGCACTATCCAAGAACTCTTAGGCCACAGAAGCATAACTAGTACCCAGATATATACCCATGTTACAAATAAAAGATTAAGAGATATTCACCGCAGATTCCATAGCGGAAAAGATTTAAAAAATAAGATCTAACAAAAAGCCCCCCGATGAATATCAGGGGGCTTTTTCAATTTTAAATTAGTATTCCTCCTCGTCGTATTCAAGCTCTTCCATGTCTTCGGCACCTAAATTATCTAGATCGTCGTATTCATCGTAGTCATCCTCCATCATATCCAGATCGTCAAAAGATAAAATTTTCTCCTTCATGTAAATAGTGTTATTTTTTTATTGTTAAAGTTCAACCCTTTAAAGAAAATATACACCATCCAAAAAACTTGTCAAGAGTGGAAAACTACTTCCTAACAAATAAAAAAGGACTAGGTTAATTCCCAGCCCTTTTGGCCTATAATACAATGTTGCTAAGTTTTTCTTCTGCGCTCGCACGAAGAGAATCGTATTTTTTTTGACCAAGATTATTTATCCATTTTTCAGTTTTATCTCCTGCAGAAGGAAGGTCATAAAGAAACCTAATTATTTTTTTCTCCTCGTTAGTAAGGTCTGTTTTAGCTATCATTTGTTCTGTAACTTTCATTTTCAAAACCTCCTTTCGGTATATTTCTGTCAATGTGCTAACGCTCTATTATTATATATCCATTAATATTATCTGTCAATTTTATCCTCCAAATCTCCTGCGACGGGAAGAATATTCTTTAAATGCTTTGTCTATGTCTTTTTTACTAAAATCAGGCCAGTATTTCTTGGGAAAATAAAGTTCAGAGTATGCAGACTGCCAGGTTAAAAAATTAGACAGTCTCTGCTCCCCGCTTGTTCTGATTATTAGATCGGGATCTGGCAGGCCTTTTGTCCAAAGATTATTATTAATTGACTCTTCTGTTACTGGAAGCCCTTTTTTAATAATATTCTTCACTGCCTGTACAATCTCCGGCCTCCCCCCATAAGAAATGGCTAAGTTTAAAAAACCCTTTTTATTATTCTTAGTTGATTCTTCTGCTTTTGCTATTTTCTTCTGCAAAAACTTTGGCAGTCTTTCCTTCTGGCCTATAACCTGCATCTTCACTCCCCTATTATTAAGCTTTTTAATCTTTTCTCTGTTAAAGGCCTTAGATAATAATCTCATTAAATAACTTACTTCTGTTTTAGATCTTTTCCAGTTTTCAGTAGAAAAACAATAAAGAGTAAGAACCTTTACTCCTTTTTCCAGACAGTAGTCCCCTAGTTTGTCAACCTTGTCAAAACCCTTTCTGTGACCTTCAAAACTGGGCAGCCCTTTGCTCTTTGCCCATCTTCTATTGCCGTCTATAATAATTGCTAGGTGGTGCGGAATCATTTTCCTATTATATCACTTTTTTATTAAAAAATCAGACTCTATCCTATTTTTGGAAGGAATCAAGAAAGGAAGATTAAATCCTAAAAAATAAATAAGGTTTGTACAGCTCTTTCCTGAAATAACTCTGGGTTTTAATTTCAGATATGCTTCCCTTTTATACTTTTTAAAATCAGGAAAGTTCTTTAAAAGAATATCAGCTAAAGTTAGCTGCCATATCACTCCCCCGCCAGACCAGGGCTTGGTAAGACCGGCTGCGTCTCCAGCTAAGGTTACTGATTTATTATTAGGCAAAGAAAACCCTTGAGGAACTATTTTAGCTTTAATGCCTTCTAAAACAATTTCCTTTTCTTCTAGAAAAGCGAAAAGACTCTTTCTTGCTGTTCTTTGAGGAGCTAGTATGCCGTATTCTGTATTCTCCCCTCTTGGTATCTTCCATATAAGGCCTTGTTTTACAGGCCAGGTTTCTACAAAATTATTAGAATCTTTTCTTTTATAGTATCCTAACATTCCCAGTCTGTATTTAAGGGCTTTCATTCCGACCTCCTTCCTTACTATAGAATTAGAACCATCTGCTCCTATTATCTTGTCAAAACCCTTAGGAAGCTCTTTTATGCTATGGTTTAGAATAATATCAGCTCCTGATTTCTCAACTAAAGAAGCTGTTAACCTGTCTAATTGAGCATGATTTATAACATAGAAAGGCTTGGAAAAATTAACTTTTACTGTTTTCTTTGGAAAATTAATCAAAGCATAATCTATCTTATTCTTTATAAGATTCTTGCTTTGAGGTATAAAGTTCAGTATTCTTTCAGAAAAAAGGCCAGAACAAGCATTGTTACCGATTAGAGCTCTTTTCTCGAAAACAACTGCCTTGTGGCCCATTTCAGACAGTTTCCAGGCTAGATAAAGCCCGCTTATGCCTGCTCCAATAATAGCTATTTGCATATCACGCCAACAGCAAAGGAAACCAATGATATCAAGAAAACAACTATAGAAAGCATAAGGTCCTTTTTGTTTGTTTTGACAAATTTAATTATTTTTGCTAACATATAATATTATTATGTCTAAGACAAAATCTACAGGCGCTACAAAATTAGGAAGAGATTCAAAACCCAAATACCTGGGAATTAAGCTTTATGAAGGGCAGAAAGTCAAGCCGGGAATGATAATAGTCCGCCAAAGAGGAACTAGTGTTTTGGCTGGAAAAAATGTAAAAAGGGGCGCAGATGATACTCTTTATGCCTTGAAACAAGGGAAGATTAAGTTTTCAACTAAAAAAAAGAAAAAGTTTGACGGATCTTCCAGAATAGCCAAAGTAGTCAGTGTTGAGTAATACTGGCTTTAATAAACTCTCTAAACAGCGGATGAGGCCTTAGGGGCCTTGATTTAAATTCCGGATGAAATTGTGAAGCTACAAAAAAGGGATGGTTTTTTATCTCAATAATTTCAACTAAATCCTTTTCCGGGTTTATGCCTGCAATTGTTAAACCCTTTTTCTCTAAAATATCTCTGTATTTATTATTAAGCTCATATCTATGGCGGTGCCTTTCTGATATCATCTTTCCTCCATATGCTTTTGCAGAAATAGTGCCCGAAGCAATCTTACAGTCATACGCGCCCAATCTCATCGTACCTCCATACTTTTGGTCCTTTAAAAGCTTTTTCTGTTCTTCCATCACATCTATTACATTCTCTATATCCCTTTTATCAGAAAACTCAGTAGAGGATGCTTTTGATATTCCTGCAACATTCCTGGCAAACTCTATGGTAGCCAACTGCATGCCTAAGCATAATCCCAAGAAAGGTATATTGTTCTCCCTGCAGTACTGAATTGCTTTTATTTTTCCTTCCACTCCTCTTGTGCCGAATCCTCCTGGCACAATAATCCCGTCATACTGTTTTAGCTCTTTTACTGACTCTTCATCCTTTTCATAATTAGAAGATGTGAGCCAATGAATTTCAGGTTTCTTATTAAAATGATAGCAAGCATGCTTTACTGCCTCAATAACAGAGATGTAAGAATCCATTAAAGTAAACTTTCCTGTTTCAAAGTACTTGCCAACAATGCCTATTTTTACAACCTCATTGGCCTTCTTAATGGAATCAACTAATTCTCTCCAGTCTTTTAAATCCGCTTTTACCTTGCTTTTCAGCCCCAACTTTTCTAATATTCTTTCTCCTAGATTCTCTTTTTCAAAGTTTAGAGGAACTTCATAAATTGAGTCAATGTCTGGAGCTGAAATAACGTCTTCCTGCTCCACATTACAGAAAGTAGATATCTTTTTCTTCCTTATCTCGTCCAAAGAAGTATCTGCCCTGGCTAAAATAATATTGGGCTGTATCCCAGCAGAGTTTAGAGACCTGACAGCATACTGGGTGGGTTTTGTCTTCATTTCTCCTATTTTTTTAGGAATAGGAAGGTAAGAAACCAAAATAAAAAGCACATCTTTTGGCTGTGCTAATTTCATCATACGAGCAGCTTCTAAGAATAATAAGTTCTGGTATTCTCCCACTGTTCCTCCTACTTCTATTATAACTATTTCGGAGTTAGTCTTTTCTCCTGCCTTTTTAATCCTTGCTATTACTTCATTAGGTATGTCTGGAACTACTTCCACGCATTTGCCCTTATACTGCAGGTTCCTTTCTCTTTCAATTACAGATAAATAGACCCTGCCTGTGGTCATATAGTTGTCAGAATATATACTCTCGTCTAAAAATCTCTCATAGTTTCCAACATCCTGATCACACTCTATACCGTCATCGGTTACAAAAACCTCTCCATGCTCAATAGGATTCATTGTGCCAGCATCAACATTAATATACGGGTCTATCTTAATAGCAGTAACCTTAAAACCTTTGCTTTTAAGCACCCTGCCGATAGAAGAAACCGCTATCCCCTTGCCGATGCCAGACATCACTCCTCCTGCGACAAAAATGAACTTGCTCATTTTTCTTCTACAACTATAATTGTTATTTCTACTTCTAAATTATGGTCAAACTTAATTTTTACAGGAAACTCCCCTATTTCTTCAATAGGGTTTTCCATTATAATCTGGCTTTTTTTAATATTAAAGCCCGTTTCTTTAAGCTTTTCTACTATTTTCTGCTCTGTTATTTTCTCAAAAAGCTGGTCTTTTTCTCCAATCTTAACCACTATTGTAACCTCTAGACCCTCCATATCAGAGGCTACTTTCTGGATTTTTCCTAAATCCTCTTCAGCCTTTTTTTCTAATATCTCTTTTTGCATATTTGCCCATTCTACAACTTCTGGAGTTGCTATTTTAACCAAACTCTTAGGAATCAAAAAATTCCTGGCATGGCCGTCTTTAACTTCTTTCACCTCATATTTCTTGCCTATTTTATCTATATCTTCTAGCAAAACTACTTTCATATTTTTTATCTTACTACAAACCCTTAATAATTTCAAGGGCTTTTTCCAATTGAGGATCTTTATCCTGCTCATAATCTTCATCTGTCATCTCAACCACAATATCAGGCTCCAAACCCTCGCCTGTAATATGCCTGCCAAAAGGAGTAAGCCAGTCAGCCACGGTAACCTTCAGGCTTGAACCGTCTGCAAGATACTCCAGCTTTTGAACTGAGCCTTTTCCAAAAGATGTTTCCCCTATTAACTTAATCTGCCTGTTGTCTCTTAGGGCAGCTGCCAGTATTTCAGACGCTGAAGCTGTTCCTTCGTTAATCAAAACAACAACTGGAAAGTCTAAGAACTTAGTGTTCCCTTCAGCCTTACGCTCTTCTCTTTCTTCTCCTTGTCCAAAATCCTCTATTACCACTATTTGACCTCTAGCTATAAACCAGCCTGCAACATACTGGGCCATTTGCAGATAACCTCCGGGGTTGCTCCTCAAATCTAATACTATTCTGTCAGCCGGTGTTTCCAAAATATCAAATCCAGCAGTCTGAAAGTCAGAATCAATATTTTCGGAGAAATGATAAAGCTTAATATACGCTACATTACCATCTTTCCCGTCGGCTTCGCCGTCCGAGGCGAGTATTTCCCATTTCAAAGAAGGTATTTTGATAACTCCCCTTTTAATAACAAAATCTTCGCCATTGTCCCATTCATCTCTTAATATCGTTAAAACAACCTCTGTTCCTTTTTCTCCTCTTATTAGAGTAACTGCCTCCTCAATGGTAATATCTGTTGTTGCTTTGCCGTCTATTTTAATAATCTTATCCCCGGGTCTTAAGCCAGCTTTTTCTGCTGGGGTTCCCTCTAGGGGCGCTACAACCTGAAGCTGACTATCCCTAACGCCAATTTCTATGCCAATTCCTTCAAACTGGCCTGAAACATCCTCTAAAAAGGTTTTTGTCTCTTGGGGATTAAAAAATACGGTGTAAGGATCTCCAACTGACTCAATCATTCCTTTGGTTGCCCCCCAAACCATTTCCTGGCGGTCTAATTCATCTGAGTTAAAATATTCTGCTTCAAGCTTGTGCCAGGCTTCCCAAAGAATTGAAAAATCAACCTCTTCTGGGGCGCAATAAGGACATTGTTTTCTGTCTTCGCCGATAATATATCCTGTAGCAAAGACAACAATTAACAAAATAAGAATGATTATTCTTTTAATCCATTTCATATTTTTTTATTATAGCAGAACAAAACAAAAAGTCGAGCCTAACCCCAACTTTTCAAAAACCTTATTTGTTCAATATCTTCTGAGCGATATTAGCAAAGAAACTCTTAAAGATTTCAGCTAGATTGCTTTCTTTCTTGCCAAATGAGCTCATTACTCCTCGGGCTATAATTCTTGTCTTTGATGTTAAAATATTATTTAAACCTCTTTCTTTCTTAATCCTGCTTGCGATTGATCTCACAGAGCTTGTTTCCTGTTTTAATATATCTTTGTACGGCTTAAGCATTTCTTCAACTTGTTTCTTGATCTCTTCGTCATCCATGTCTATATTAAAGTTCTTCTTATACTCTTCCATCTGTTGATTTATAGACTCTTCCATTTCCTCTATTTTGCCCTCTATGGCTTCAATGCTTTCTTTGGGTAGATAACCTCCTTTAACCATAAACTCTAGGCATTGAACAGCATTTTCCGGAGATTGGCAGTATTCATTGCACTCTTGCTGTGTTTTACACGATCCAGGCCCTCCTTCTTTTATGAATTCTTTTATCTCTTCTTCTTGCTCTTGAGTAATTATTCCTGTTTCCTTGCCAAAGCTAATACATTCTTCAAAGTTATCTGAGTCAGAACAGTAATCTCTGCACTGTTTCAGGCCAACACAGCCGCCAGGTCCTCCTTTTAAAGCAACGTCCCTCAGCCTTACTGCTTCGGCTGCTTCTTGTTGGGACATAAAACCGTGCTTTAGAGCAAAAGCCAAGCATTCATCTACATTATCTTCTCGAGAGCAGTATTGTTTGCATTCTTCTTGGCTCTTACATTCTCCTGGACCGATTCCACCCGTTCTTTCAAGCAATAAAGCTTCTTGCCTTGATAATATGCCGGTTTTCTGGCCAAAAGCAAGACACTGACCCAGGTTTTCTGACTTGGAGCAAAAATCCAGGCATTCTGTTTTGCTCTCGCAGGGAAGAAAATCTATCCCGCTCTTTAAAGCCTCTATAAATCTGGTTATTTTAGATGAATCGCAGGGCAAAGGAAGATTATTCTCCATGGAGAAATTAAAACAGCTCTCTGTATTAGCTATTACGTCGCAATAGTCCCTACATTTTTCTCTGCTTTGGCAATTACCCAACTCTTCAATAGGATAAGAAATATTATCCAATCCTTGAGCTAAAACAAAACCAGGAAATAATATTAAAACTATTAATAATATATATTTCATATTACTCAAAAGGATTCACTGATTCTTCAAAAGGATTAGCTGTTGGTAGATTCTTTACTGGATTTCCTACGGCATCTACAGGATCTAGATAAACTGCAGCTTCCAGAGTGTCAAACCCGTCTTCATATCCCACTTTATACCCATTATCATAGCCCTTGTTAAACCCTACGCTTTCTCCTCCAAAATAACCAATAGCTAAAAGAAGAAAACCTGCTATAACCAGAATAATGACTTTTGTTATTTTATTCTTCATATTTATATTATACCACTCTTTAAAAAAGCTTGTAAATATCCCCTGCTCCCATTACAATCACTATTTCTCCTCCTTTTAGAATATCTTTCAAATAGGATTTTATCTTCTCTTTTTCCAGATAAACAACGTTATCTTTCTTTATCTGTTTTACCATCTTTTTAGAAGACACCTTTCTCCTTATATCTCTTGACTCCCTGCCTGTTACGTCATAGATATCTGTAATTATTATCTCGTCTATCTCAGCTAACTGGAATGCCTTAACAAAATCCTTAAACAAGTAATAAGTTCTTTGATATTGGTGAGGCTGGAAAATACACCATATGGTCTTATCGGGATACATTTCCCTGGCAGCCTTTAATGTAGCTTTTACTTCTGTTGGATGGTGGCCGTAGTCAGAAATAAGGGTGAATGATTTCTTTCCAAGACGTTCTCTTTTCTCTTCAAACCTGCGCCAAGAACCCTTGTATTCAGAAAGAGCCTGAAAAGAAACACTGTCTGGAATACCAAGCTCTCTAGCAAGCGACAGGGCGGCTAAAGCATTATATATATTATGTTCTCCGGGAACCTTTAAGATACTCCTTAGCTTATCTGCTTCTTCTTGCTTTATAGAAAAATTCTTAGTTGTTAATTCTTTATTCATAATCTTCTTAATGTTCTTATCATCTCCGTTCACAACCAGAACACCGTCTCCAGCCAAATGAGACATGTATTCTTTATATGTCTTTAATATATGAGCCATATCTTTATAAGTGTCTAGATGCTCCTTTTCTATATTTGTCAAAACAATAATCTGGGGCCAGTAGCTCAAAAAAGAAAAGTTCCATTCATCTGCTTCAATAACCAGGTATTTGCCTTTTCCGGATTTAAAGTTTGTATTTCCAAACTCTTTAAGCTTGGTTCCGACTATTACAGTGGGATCTAATCTGGCCCTTTGCAGGATTAAAGCAATCATGGAACAAGTCGTGCTTTTCCCGTGGGTACCAGATACTGCAATAGTAAAATACTCTTTGGTCAACTCTCCTAAAGCTTCGGGATAGCTTTTTACCTTAATTCCGTTTGCCAAAGCGTCTTTTAACAAAGAACCGGTTGAGGGTACAGCTGGAGTATGAACTATCAAGTCAGTATTGGGAGGAACCTTTCCTGTAAAAATAATTCCTTTCTTCTTTAAATAGTCCGTTATTTCAGAAGAAACTAAATCAAAGCCATAAACCTCATGGCCTTTTTCTAAATAATACTGGGCTAATGCTGATACTCCTATTCCGCCTATGCCGATAAAATATACTCTCATGCTTATTCAAAGCTTGGCTTTCTCTAGAAAGCCGAGCTTTTATCGCCTAATTTATAACTTTGCAATATACTATATTCTGCCCCGCTACGCTTTAATACGCTTTCCATTACCTCAATTGACTTGACTCCAAAGCTTAAATCAATATCTTGCAGAACCTCGGGCCTTTCTTCTGGATCTATCTTTTTAAAGTCCCAAGCCCTAATCCTGGCTAAAGTAATATGAGGAGTAAATCCCCTGTTTTCGTAATTATCCAATGACTTATCTAAATCATTCTTTAAGTTTTTTAATTCAGAACTAGCCTCCCCTACTGCCCAAACCATCCTAGGGGGCACTTTTCCCTTAGGTCCATAGCATATTCTATTCAGTTTAACATAAAAACAGGAATGTTTTAAAGCAGCACCTTCAACTGAGTTAAAAATCTCCATTAAATCCTGACTCAAAACATATCCCAAGAAGTTCAAGGTAATATGAACACTGTTCTCATTCACCCATCTAGCAGGTAAATCAGACCATTTCTCCCTATAGCTTAAGAGCTCTTTTTTAACATTCTCTGGCAGATTTATTGCTGTAAAAACTCTGTGTTTCTGCATATTATATTAATATTGACATAACCTACTAAAAATGTAAAATGAAGAATTGAACTAGAACTTTAACAACTATATAAGGAGAAAAACTATGGAAACGAAATGCATATTAGTCTATATTCCCTTTCTTAACGGCTGGGGATTAGTGGAAAAGAATTGGGGGGACGAAAAAAAGATAATGCTTGATAAAATATCAGTGGTCAAGACAAAATCATCAACAGAGGACATTGGAAGAGAAAACCTTATACCCATTATCAGGCTTAGTATGAAAAAAAGCCCCGTTTGCGGAGATGACATACCTCATGTTTTAGACAACTACAGCAAAGAAATAGCTCTTGCAAGCATAA
>CAZNBW010000007.1:14948-20277 GCA_964571585.1 uncultured Candidatus Saccharibacteria bacterium
GCTCAAGTCATAATGATTTGGGCTTTTTCTTTTGTTCCAAAGGTGATAAAATGAAATATGAGGTTTAATATTAAAAATCCAGGAAGCAGTATTGTAACCTTGCTAAGAAAAGTAGGTTATTATAATCTGAGAGATTCTTTTATTAGGCCCTTGGCAAGATCTGGCTATCCAAGATTTCATCTATACATTACTCAGGAAGAAGACAATTTTGTTTTTGATCTGCATTTAGACCAGAAAAAACCCGTTTACAAAGAAGTATCAGCTCATTCTGGTGAATACAATTCTGATATTGTTAAAAAAGAGGCTGAAAGAATAAAAGAAACATTAACATGAACAATAAGAATAAAAAGCTGGCTGAAATCTTCAAGAACATAAAAGAGCTTCTTGATATTAAAGGCAGCTCCCTATTTAGGATAAAGGCCTATGATAAAGCAGCTAAAGCTTTGGAAGACTTGAAAGAAGACGTTGAAAAAATATATAAGGAAAAGGGAGTAAAGGGTTTAAAAGAAATAGAAGGAATAGGAGAAAAAAGCGCTAAAAAAATAGAGGAATATATTAATAAAGGAAAAATAAAGTTGTACCAAGAACTTCAAGAAGAAACCGTTATAAAACAGATTATTACTTTTTACTTTCAAACAAAAGGATTAAGTTTGCAAGAGCTTAAAAGAGATGCTAAAAAGAGAAAAATAGTATATTCACGTTATACTAAACCTGCAAAACAGCTATTAGAGCTGGCAGGCTCTGTAGACAAAGCAAAGCAAGCTATAAAAAAGGTTGCAGAATGGGCAAAGTCAAGAGATCTTGATTATGCCATAGAAACTGTTTTTAAAAAATGGCTTGAACTAGACAGGTTAAAGCCAAAAGAAATAATTAAAAAGCCTTTCTATCAAGAAAAGCCAATGGTCTGGTCTGAAACCAAAAGAAAGTGGTATGTTATTGATAAAGACGGGGATTGGCTGGAATTCGCAGACAAAGAAAACAAGATAGAATGGCGAATAATAAAATGATATGAAAGCAAAAATAATCTTTATAGGAACATCAGATTTTGCAGTAACCGTTCTGCAGAAACTTTTTAAAAAGAGCTACGAGCCTTCTTTGGTTATTACTACGCCAGACAAACCAGTAGGAAGAAAGAACATTATAACTGCTCCCCCTATTAAAAACCTTGCCAAGAGACATGGAATACCAGTTGAACAGCCTTTCAGAATTATAGAGATAAAAGACAAAATCAAAAAGCTCAACCCAGACCTAATGATTGTTACGGCTTACGGATATAATATTCCGAAAGAGGTTTTTGAAATTCCAAACCATGGAACAATAAATATCCATCCTTCTCTTCTGCCCAAATTTAGAGGGCCCTCTCCCATTCAGACAACAATAATAGAAGGAGAGCTAAACTGCGGGATAACAATAATAAAGATAGATGAAGAAATAGACCACGGCCCGATAATAGCAAAAAAAGCAATAGAAATGCCTCCGAGGATATATTACAAAGACCTAGAAGCAAAACTAGCTGAGCTGGGATCTGACCTTTTAGTTGAAACTATACCAAAGTGGATTAAAGAGGAAATAAAAGCAGAGCCCCAGGATGACTTGGCTGCATCATTTACTAAAATACTAAAGAAAGAAGACGGCAGAATTGACTGGGCCAATCTGACAGCTTCAGAAGTTGAAAGAAGAATAAGGGCCTTACAACCCTGGCCTTCTACCTATAGTTATTGGGAAAAAGAAAAAGGCAAAGAGAGAATAATGGTAAAAATAATTGAAGGAGAACCAACGAGCATAGAAGAAACCAGAACCCCTGGGATGGTCTTTTCGGGCAAGAGAGACAAAATATTAGTCAGGTGCAAAAGCGGATCTTTAGTTATTAAAAAGCTCCAATTGGAAGGCAGGGATCCTTTAACAGACAAAGAATTTGTGTTGGGACATGAAGGCTTTATGGGATCTATATTAAAATGATATCTTATTCTGAAATAAAAAAAGGAGACGAGATAATACTAAATAATCAGCCTCATGAAATAATTGCAGCTGTTTTAATGTTCAAAGGAAGAGGGCACTCAACAATGCAGGCAAGAATAAAGAATCTTATCACTGGAACAATTATGAATGATACCTTTCATCCTTCAGACCAGTTTGAAGAAGCAGAACTAAAAAAGATAAAGGTTAAATTCATATACTCTAATAAAGAAAAATGTGTGTTTTCTTATGAGAAAGATCCTTCTGAAAGATTTGAGCTTGAAGAAAAAAAGATAGGAAGTATATCTAAATTCCTAAAACCCAACCAGATAGTTGACGGCTTAATCTTCAAAGAGAAAGTAATAAATATATCTTTGCCTATAAAAATAGGCCTGAAAGTAGCTCAAGCGCCTCCAGGAGTTAAAGGAGACAGAGCCCAGGGAGGAAACAAGATAATAACCCTAGAAACCGGAGCTGAAATAGCTGTTCCTCTTTTTGTTGAACAGGGAGACATCATTGAGATAAATACAGAAAAGGAAGAATATGTGAGAAGGGTAGAAAAGAAATAACTATAATCTATCAGGGTAGTCTGAAAATATTCCATCTGCTCCCAGAGAGATCATTTTCTCAATGTCTCTCTTTTTATTTACTGTCCAGACAAAAACCTTAAATCCCTGATTATGAAGATCATCAACCATCTTCTTATTTACTATCTTCAAAGAAGGATGAATGGAATAAAAACCTATATCTTCAAGGGCTGTGTTTTTCTTTTCTATAATAAGCCCGATTTTTATTCCTAGGCCCTGCTTTTTAAATTCTCTCAACTCGTTTATATTAAAAGAAGAAATTAAGAATTTATCTTTCCCCCACCCCTTTTTAATACATTCTTTCAAAAGCTTAGCCACGGGCTTGGCAGTAGCCTCACTCTTTAACTCTATATTCATTATTACTCTTCTGTCTACCAAATCAATAACGCTTTTCAGGGTAGGATATTCTCCACTCTCTTGAGGAGAATCATGGGCAACTATTATTTCATTATTGAATATATGGACGTCTAATTCAACCATATCAACCCCAAGCTCTATTGCTTTTTCAAAACAAAACAGAGTATTTTCTTCACAATACCCCATAGCTCCCCTATGCCCTATTTTTAAAACCTTATTAACCATGTTTAATCTCAATTACATCTCCGTCCTGAACAATGTATTGTTTGCCCTCTGTGCGCACTAAACCCTTTTCTCTGGCTTTCACAAACCCCCCGACACTTAATAAATCCCGCCAGTTGATTATCTCGGATTTAATAAAATTCTTTTCAAAGTCTGTATGAATAACACCGCCTGCTTCAGGAGCTAAACTGCCTTTTTTCACTGTCCATGCCCTAGTTTCGTCAGAACCCGTTGTAAGAAAAGTTATTAACCCCAGAATCTCATAACACTTTTTAATCAAAATATCCAGCTCAGGTTCTTCTATTAAGCCCAGCTCCATTCTTTCTTCTTTGGTCAACCCTACTGCTTCAAACTCTGTTAAAATATCAATTATTAAATAGGGCCAGCTGTTACTTTTCAGCTGGTCAGTTATTTCTTTTGGCACTTCTTCGTCTTTCCCGTTTAAAAGGTATAATCTTGGCTTCATTGTTAAAAACTGATATTTATTTATAATATCTTGCTCTATTCCCTGCTCTGTTAATATTTTTCCCTGCTCTAAACAATCTTTTACTTTCTTTAAAAGTTCATATTCTTTTATTGTCTCTTTGCTCCCCATCTTTGCCTCTCTTTCTAATCTTGTAACCACTTTTTCTGCTGTTTCTAGATCCTTTAACACCAACTCTGTGTCTAAAATCTCCTTTTCTGCCAAAGGATCTATTTCCTGCTGCGTAGTAATAACATCCTTTTTGTTAAAAGCCCTTAGAACATACAATATAGCGTCTGTTTCTCTGATGTTTGCCAAAAACTTGTTGCCCAATCCTTCTCCTTTGTTGGCTCCTTTAACTAAACCTGCTATATCAAAAAACTCAATAGTTGTATATATTCTCTTAGCTGACTTGGTTAATTGGGCTAACTTATCTACTCTTTCATCTGGAACAGCAACAACCCCTAGATTAGGATCTATGGTGCAAAAAGGATAATTTGCTTTATCAACCTGCTTTTTAGTTATTGTTTCAAATAGGGTTGATTTGCCAACATTGGGCAAACCAACAATGCCGATAGATAGAGTTGAATGCGACATTTTGTGCGTAAATGGGTATGCAACCGGCTACTTTTAGTTCCGTTTTCACCCCAATAATCTTGTTAATACTTTTTATTATTAACTCCCTTTTCTTTGCAAAATCGTATGTCTTGATGTCTTTTTTTGCCTCTTCTGTAAATACTTCTATCTCGCTGTCGTCTGGCAGCATAGTAACAACCTTGTCCTGCTCCTGCTTATATTTTGCGACTTGGCTTTCAAGGGAGTTTATTTTTTCTGCAATCGGCACTGTGTATTCTTTTAACTTTTCCATTGTAAATACCCCAGCACCGTATGCTTTATTATAACGGTCTTCCTGCTCTTTCAACTTTTCAATCTCTTTTAGCATAGCACCCAAGTCGCCTTGATTCAATTTTGTTTTATTTTTTCGTTTTTCCAGCCAACGATTTGCTTGAGCCTTCAGCAGTTCCTTAGAAGTAATCAACTTTGCGATTCCGTCCCAAACCAGCTTATCAGCCATTCTGGCATTAACGCCGTGCTCGTTGCATACTCTTGGCAATGGGTGTCTTAAAATTCTGTCGGTGCAACGATAATACAAATGTTTTCCGTGTAACGCACCCTCGCCGGTTCTTCTTCTGCCGCATAAACAATAGATTTTACCGCCCAGCAAATACTCATTTTTTGTATTCCTTCTGCTTAATTCAAAATTCTTTTCTAACCGCTTGCGTGTTTTATAAAATAATTCCCTATCAATTATAACTGGCACAGGAATTTTTGAAGCTATCCATTCTTCTTCTGGTTTGTTTCTTCGGCTGCTCTTTTTTAATTTTCTATATTTTTCCTTATTATAAGGATTAACTGGCACTACCGCATAAGAGCTTCCCCATCTCGCCTCGCCGATATAAGCCCTGTTTCTAAAAAGCGTGCTTAGCGTGCTTGTATTCCATACTCCCCTTTTGCTCTTGCGGGGCTTGATTCCCAATTCCTGCAACCTTCTTACAACTTTCCGAAGCGTTAGCCCCTCATCCCCGACCCAAGCAAATATCATTTTAACTACTTTTGATTCTTTCGGATTAACTTCATAGTATCCATCCTTATCGCCATCTTTTAGAATATAGCTATATCCGTATAATGGCTCGCTAACCAACAAATGCCCCTCTTTAACTTTTCTAACCTTTCCTAACCTAAA
>CAZNBW010000008.1:0-19738 GCA_964571585.1 uncultured Candidatus Saccharibacteria bacterium
TCGGATGTTTTGGTAATAGTAGATGTCCATTATGGGAATCACTTTGTCGTTGCTACCGGATATGATGAAGGTTATATTTACATCAATGACCCTGGCTATGATAATGGGTATGAATATGAAGAGGGCATTTATGTAGAACACGCTAAGATTTCAATAAATCAATTTTTAGAAGAATGGGGAATTTCTGGCCAGGAAAAAACCTTAGCAGAAATGGAAGGAGCTATTGGATTTCCCGGCGACTACGGAATGATATGGTTGGAGAAGTAAAAAAGAGGCAGAGAAAATTATGGAAACTTTACTTTGTATACTATTATTAATTTCACTTATTTGTTTAATAGCGGGACTAATAAAGCCTCAACTGGTTTTAGGTTTTTTAAAAAGAAACAAAACGAGGGAAAAGGCAGTTTTAATTTTTGGCATACTTAGTATTTTATTTTTTGTTTTATTTGGCCTGGTTGTTGTTCTATCGGCTTCTCCTGAAAAACAGTCTTCTCTTACTGTAGAAAAAGAGATAGAAGAAGAAAATTCAGGAGATAAAAAGCTTTCTGTTTCTGGAGGGACGCCTCAGAAGGCGGAAGAAATCCAGCCGAAAATGGAAATTTACGCTGTATCAATAGGAGAAATAGCCAAAACAGAATTATTACAGTTAAGACTCTGGATAGATGGAACAATATCCATGAATGTGCCTACCGGGTGGAATGTTTATACTGGAGGGCAATGCGCTACAAAATCAATTTTAGCCAGGGATCCTTTTTCTGAATTAAAACAGGTTTTTTATTTCTCAGAAGCTGGACCCGTTTATGCCAGCCAAGAACGAAAGCAAGAAGACCAAATCAATTATCTGACTTTGGGCGGGAATAAACTTCCTTACCTAGATAGTCCGTTAGTAAGTCCTTTGACCGCCGAAAACTTTTTAAATAATTTTGAAGCGTTGGCTAATATGCCCTTTTTTCAAAAAGCATTTCCCCGTGTGCCGATTATGACCAACGTTGAAATAGTAAGCAAAGAAGAAATTACTGATAAACCGGCCTATGCAACTGACGGAAAATTAGTCAGGGCGGAATTTAAACAAAGTGGTAAGTCGGGAGAAGGATATTTTTATATAATAACCGTAAAAGATGTTATCGGTTTGGGATACGGCGTGATATTTGTCGGAATTACCGCTCCAAAAGGTTTACTTGACTTGATAACGCCATCTTTAAGGGAGAGCTTAAAATCTTATACGATAAATCAGGAATATGTAACTGCCTGTATAAATGCAAACAACAAAGCGGTTGCAGGTATATTAAAAGCGGGCAGAATATTAAATGAAAGTTCTAATACTATAATGGATGTATGGGAAAATAAGCTTGAGTCAGAACAAAGAATGTCTGAAAAACAAAATGATGCCATTTTAGAATTTAGCAGATTATACAATCCAGATACGGACGAAGTTTATGAAATTACTCCCGAGTTTTATGATTATTATCAGATCCACGGCGATGAACTGGAAATGAATTATTTAGAAGAATTACCTGATGATAAATGGGATTATGCTCCCTTAAATGGGGCAGAACATATTAAATAAGGCAGAACCTTGACAGTTTCAACAGTGTCCCCCTGTGTTTCATTTATCTTATTTCGGCTTAAAATACCTCGACCTAGAGGCGTTGTGAGATATCTTATAATTATATAATATGAAATATCATGATTATATTTCTATACGGGCAAGATACATATAGAATGAGAGAGAAAATGAAAGAGATTGTAGGCAGTTACAAGAAAGCAAACAAGGACTCTCTTAGCTTGAAGTTTTTTGACTGCAGTAAAAAATCAGAAGATATTTTAAAGACAATAAAAGACGGTTTGCGCCAAGCTTCGATGTTTAAAGAAAAAAAACTTCTTGTTCTGGTTGATCCTTTATCAGATAGAGATCTTAAGGAAAAGTTTTTAAAAGAGGCAAAAGAGTTTTTAAAGTCAGAAGACATTATCATCTTTTTTCAGGAAACAGATTTTAACAAGAATAATGCTTTGTTTAACTTCTTGAAAAAGAATGTAAAGAGTCAAGAGTTTAACTATTTAACCGGTCAAAAGCTTAAAAGGTGGGTTGTTAAAAGATTTGATCAGGCCAAAATAGAGCCCCAGGCAATTGATTTACTTTTAGGTTATGTTGGCTCAGATTTATGGAGAATGAGTAACGAGATACAAAAGCTTATTAGTTACAAGAAAGGAGAAATAATTAAAAAAGAAGACGTAAGACTACAAGTTAGGTCAAGCATTGAAACAGATATTTTTAAAACTATAGATGCAATAGCTGAGAGAAAAAAAGACAAAGCTCTAAGGTTTTTGCAAGAGCATTTGGAAAAAGGAGATTCTCCTTTATATCTGGTATCAATGATAAATTATCAATTCCGCAATCTTTTATCTATTAAAGACTTTATTGAAAAGCAAAAGCCCTACGGTGTTATCTTAAAAAAAAGTGGCTTGCACCCTTTTGTTGTCAAGAAGAGCTATTCTTTGTGCCGCCAGTTTTCTCTAGAGGAATTAAAAAAAATCTATCAGAATATATTTAAGATAGATTTTGAAATAAAGACAGGAAGAATAAACCCTGTCTCAGGGTTGGAAATACTTATTGCTGAGATATAGCTTTGGTAATTCTTGATTTTTTGCGCGAAGCAGTATTCTTTTTTATAACGTTGATTTTAGCTGATTTGTCTAAAACCTTATAAATCTGGGGAAGAAGTTTTTTTACTTCTTCTGTTTTCTTCTCTGCAATTAAAATACGGGCCTTTTTGATAAGGTCTTTCATGTTTTTTCTGTAAGCGTTATTCATCTTTCTTTTCTTTTCATTCTGTCTTAATGCTTTTTGTGCAGATTTTGTTATTGCCATAATTAATAAATGATAACAGAAATAGAAAATAAATCAAGGAAGGTTTTTAATTAAATCCCTTATTTCAGCTGCTCTTTCAAAATTAAGCTCTTTTGCTGCTTTTTTCATTTCTTTTTCTAAAAGCTTTTTATCTTTAATCATCAAAAACTCTGAAGCAATCTGCTTTTCTTTTTGCAGAAATTCCCAATCCCTGATTTCTTTATTTATAGCTTCGGGTGTTATATCATGCTTTTTGTTGTAATCTTCCTGGATTTTTCTTCTTCTGTTTATTTCTTTAACTGCTTTTTTTATTGATTTTGTTTCTTTGTCTGCATACAAGATTATACTACCCTCTAAGTGTCTGGCAGCCCTGCCCATTATCTGAATTAAGGTAGTCTCGTTCCTTAAAAATCCTTCTTTGTCTGCATCTAAAATAGCAACTAAAGAAACTTCTGGAAGATCAAGCCCTTCCCTTAAAAGGTTTATTCCCACCAAAACATCATATTTTCCCATTCTTAGACTTCTCAGGATTTCCGGCCTCTCCAATGTTTTGACTTCAGAATGAAGCCATTTATTTTTAATCTTTTTTTCAGTTAAATAATCTGATATTGCTTCGGCCAATCTTTTTGTCAGTGTTAGAACCAAAACTTTTTGCTTCTTTCTTATTCTTTTATTTATCTCTTTGATTAAATTTTCTAACTGATTTTTAGTAGATCTTAATTCTATCTTAGGTTCTAATAATCCGGTGGGCCTTATGAGAAGCTCTACAATGTTTTTATCAGCTTTCTTCTTTTCATATAAAGAAGGAGTGGCAGAGACATAAACTGCTTTATTTATTCTCTTTTCAAATTCTCCAAAGGTTAGGGGCCTATTATCAATAGCTGAAGGCAGGCGGAAACCGTTGTCAATTAGAGTTTGTTTTCTGATTCTGTCTTGGATAGACATGGCTCTAATCTGGGGCAGTGTTTGGTGGGATTCGTCAATAAATATTAAGAAGTCTTTATGAATCTTTTTGAAGTAGTCAATCAAAGAAAAGGGAGGGTCTCCCGGTTTTCTAAACTCCATATGTGAAGAGTAATTCTCAATACCGTGGCAGTAGCCAGTTTCTGCCAGCATCTCTAGGTCATAATTTGTTCTTTGTTCTAGTCTTTGAGCTTCTAACAGTTTATTTTGGGCTTTCAATTCTTTTAACCTTTCTTGCAGTTCTAACTTTATATTCTCAATAGCAATATGTATCTTTTCTTCCGGGCTTATCCAAAAACTAGCAGGAAATATCTGTATTTTTTGACGTTCTTTTTTATTTTGGACTATTTTATTTATTTTATCTCCAGAGAATTCAATTTGCAGAACCCCCTCGCCTGTTACTAAGTGAATTCCAACATTATCTCCTCTAACTCTAAACTCCCCCGGCTCAAAAGAAGTGTCATTTCTTTTATACTGTAAAGTTGTCAGCCTGACTAGAAAGTCTTTTCTTTTCATTTCCTGGCCATTAGTAATTTCCAAAGACACAGCTTTATAATTTTCAGGAGAACCAATGTTGTAAATACAGGAAACAGACGCTGTGATTATAACGTCTTTTCTTGATATAAGATCTTGTACAGCAGCATGTCTCAGCCGGTCTATTTCCTGGTTTATCTTTGCGTCTTTTTCAATGTAGGTGTTTGTCTGGGGAATGTATGCCTCTGGCTGGTAATAGTCATAATAGCTTACAAAATAATGAACACCGTTGTTAGGGAAAAAGTCTTTGAATTCCTGATAAAGCTGGGCAGCTAAGGTTTTATTATGGCTTATAACCAAGGCAGGCAGCTGGCTTTTTTGTATAACATTAGACATTACGTATGTTTTTCCAGAACCGGTCACGCCTAAAAGCACTTGATGTTTTTTATCATTTTTAATGTTTATTATCAGCTCTTTTATTGCTTTTGGCTGCTCTCCTGCTGGTTTAAGTTTTGAAATTAATTCAAATGGCATTATAATTAAATAATATGATAAGTTATTTAGAAGGAACAATAGTTCTAAAGAAAGACAAGTTTATTATTCTAAATGTTGCAGGTGTTGGCTACAAAGTGTTTTTATCTAAGAAGGCGCTGTCTATCATACCAGAAATTGGCAAAGATGTTAAGCTTTTCTGTTTTACCGACGTTAAAGAAAATGCAATTGATATTTATGGATTCTCAAACCCTAAACAGCTAGAGTTTTTTGAGCTGTTAGACAATATAAGGGGAGTAGGGCCTAAGGCTGCTTTGGAAATATCTTCTTTGGGATCTTTGGAAGAGATAAAAGAAAAGGTTTTGGCAAAAGATGAAAATCTCTTTTCTAAAATACCAGGTATAGGAAAAAAGAAAGCAATGACGATTATTTTAGAACTAACAGGAAAGATTAGGGAATTGGCACCTTCCTACGCTAAAGCTTCTGAGGGCAAGGACGAAGCAGAAGAAGGGCTTATTGGTCTAGGTTTTCCAAGACAGAAAGCAAAACTGGCCTTAAAAGATGTTCCTAAAGGCTTGCCTTCAGAAGAAAGAATAAAACAGGCATTGAAAATACTAGGTAAATAGGGTTGACAAGATATATTGATTTGATAATCTAAAAATAATATGAGTATAAAGAATATTATTAGCATTATTATTAGACCTTTAATGAAGAAGGGGCTTATTTAGTTGACAGTTGATAGTTGATAGTTAGCCTCTTCTTCAGAAGAGGTTTTTTATTTGTTCTTTTGGTTCGTTAACAACTTAATAAGGAGATAATGATATGGAAGAAAAAGACACAAGAGAGAAATTAATGGAAGAGTTGGATAAAAAATCAACAGTTAGAGATAAATTAAGATTTTTAACAGAGTTGGCGTTGGAGGAAGATACAGATGTTGTTGACAAAGAAGAAGAATAGGTGTATAATATGACTATTAAAGTTAACCAGATCTTTATCAAAGAAAGGAGGCCTATTATGGCCGCTGAAAAAAGCATTTGTACAGTTTGTTTAGAAAATGAAATGAAAAGGGGGTTAATGTGTCGTAACTGCTATAAGGCCCACGAGGAGGAAGTTGTTGCCGCGGTCAGTGAACATAAGGCAGTGCAGACTCAAGTTGAGTTCGCAATGGCTAAAACTTCTGGCAATTTGTCTGACTTGAAGAATAAGCTTATTTCTAGTCTGGACCAAACTAAGCCGTTTTTCAACCAAGCATATGGTGAAGTGAAGGCAGAATGCAGAGGAGTTCGTCTCGAGTCAGAAATATTCATAAACCTTGTTAAGGCTCGTTGTAACGAAATATTGCATAAGGCTGGGCATGATATTCTTGCTGACAGAGTTGAATGGCTTCATCGTGTTATTCATTCGTGCGAGGAAAAAGTGAGCTGGTACAAAAAGCTCATCAAAAAACAAACCGATGAAGAAGCAGAATGGGTAGCAGCAAATGTCGCTTAAAAACAAGAAACTAATCTGGTTGACCTAAGGGCCTTTTGTATAATTTACAAAGGGCTTTTTTTATTAAAAATTATATGCTAAAATCAGGGTATAAAAGTTTAATCACGATAAAAGCTCGGCTTTCTAAAGAAAGCCAAGCTTTGAAGAAATAAAAAGAATGAAATTCTTATTTAAAAACCTTTTGCTTATTTTGGTAATATTCTTAATAGTATCATCTCTTTTTGCTTTTTTCTTTGAGCCGTTTTCTCAAAAAGAAAAAGTATCTTTAAACCAATTGGCTCAGGATATTAATGAAGGAAAGGTAAAAGAGGTAACTGCTTTTGGTTCAGACCTATCTGTTATATACCAAGATGATAGAGAAGTAGAATCAAGAAAAGAACCGGAAATTGGTCTAAGAGAAACATTAATAACCTACGGAGCAAAAGAAGAAAATATTAATAATATTAAGTTGAACATAGAGCCAGAGAAACAAGGGGTTTCTTCCTGGCTTTTGCCTTTGTTGATATTCGGTTTAGCTCCCCTATTGCTTTTCGGAGTATTCTTCTGGTTTATCTTAAGACAAGCAAAAGCAGGAGCTGCCCAGACTTTCAGCTTTACCAAGGCAAGAGCAAGATTGTTCGGAGCAGAGGGTCATCCAAAACAAAAGATCACTTTTAAGGATGTGGCAGGGCTAAAAGAGGCAAAAGAAGAATTAAAAGAAATTGTGGATTTCTTGAAGAATCCTAAAAAGTATTTAAAAATGGGAGCTCAAATACCAAGAGGAGTATTGTTAATGGGGGGTGCCGGAACAGGAAAAACTTTAATTTCCAGGGCGGTAGCCGGAGAAGCAGAAGTTCCCTTTTTCCATATTTCCGGGTCTGAGTTTGTTGAGATGTTTGTAGGAGTTGGCGCAGGAAGAGTCCGGGATTTGTTCAATACAGCTAAAAAAGCAGCTCCTTCCATAATTTTTATTGATGAGCTTGATGCAATAGGCAGGCACAGAGGAGCAGGCCTTGGAGGAGGCCACGATGAAAGAGAACAAACTCTAAACCAAATATTAGTAGAAATGGACGGTTTTGAAAGAGATACCAGTGTAATCATATTAGCTGCCACCAATAGGCCGGACATACTAGACCCTGCTTTATTAAGACCGGGCAGGTTTGATAGGAAGGTTGTGTTGGATATGCCAGATGTTAAAGGCAGAGAAGATATTTTATCAATTCACTGCAATAACAAGCCTCTAGCTTCTGATGTTAGATTGAGGGAAGTGGCAGAAAGAACTCCTGGTTTTTCCGGTGCAGATCTTGCTAATGTTGCCAATGAGGCCGCAATTCTAGCAGCTCGCAGGAATAAGAATCAGGTTTTCCAAACAGAATTTTTAGAATCAATAGAGAAAGTTTTACTAGGGCCTGAAAGAAAAAGCCATGTATTGTCTAAAAAAGAAAAAGAAATAGCTGCTTTTCATGAAGCAGGCCACGCTTTGGTTTCTACTTTGCTTGATGGAACAGAGCCGATCAGGAAGATTTCTATTATTTCCAGAGGCATGGCAGCAGGATATACTTTAAAAACTCCTTCTGAAGAGAAAAGGATGAAGAACAAGAAAGAGTTCTTGGGGGAAATAGCTACTTTGCTTGGCGGCTATAGCGCAGAGAAGATTATTTTTGGTCAAATAACGACAGGGGCTTCCAATGATTTGAAAAAGGCCTCAGATATTGCCAGAAGTATTGTAAAAGAATACGGTATGTCTGCTTTAGGTCCGATATCTTTTGGAGAAAAAGAAGAGTTGGTCTTTTTGGGAAAGGAAATTTCAGAGGAAAGGAACTATTCTGAACAAGTAGCTGCTAAAATAGACAAGGAAGTAGAAAAGATTATTCTTGCAGCTCAAAAAGAAGCAGAAAGAGTTCTTTCTAACAAGAAAAAGCTTTTGGAAAAGATAGCCAGAACTTTAATTCAGAAAGAAACAATTGAAAAAGAAGAGTTTGAAAAGCTGGTAAGCAGCTTAACAGATAAAAAAGATCAAAAAGACAAGCCAGCAGAAAAAAGGCCAAAGTCCTTGAAAATTACGATGAAAGATGTAGAATAGGATATTCTTAAAATTATTGCTCTTTTAGAACTTTATATGTTATAATGAACCAATGAATAGTGTTTATTTATTAATATTTCATTAGTTCAATTATGGCAAAATTAAAAGATAGAGAAAGGGCTTTAGAGTTAAGGAAAAAGGAAATGAGCTATAGCCAAATAAAGAAGGCCCTAAAAGTGAGTAAGAGCACTCTTAGTTATTGGCTTAGAGATTATCCTCTTTCGAAAGAAAGGATAAGAGAATTAAGAGATTGTAACGAGCAAAGAATCGAGAAATGTAGAAATACGAAAAGAAAGAAAAAGAAAAAAAGATTAGAAGAGTTTTGTAAGGAACAAAAGAAATTGATATTTCCGTTAAATAAAAGGGAGTTTTATTTATCGGGATTATTTCTTTATTGGGGAGAAGGAACGAAAACTTCAGAGGCAAGAATTTCTATATCTAATAGTAATCCTGCTGTTATAAGCTTTTTCATTTTATGGTTGGACAATGGTTTGAATATCCCGAAAAATAGATTGAAAATTCATTTACATTTATATAAAGATATGAATATAAATAAAGAGATTGAATATTGGTCAAATGTAATTAAAATTTCTAAAAAACAATTCAATAAACCATACATCAAAAAAACTTCCAGCAAAAGGATAAACCATAAAGGAAGTTTCGGTCATGGAACTTGTAATGTAGCTTTCGGAGATGCTCGATTATCAGAGAGAATAAAAATGAGCATAAAAGCTATAGCTGATAAGTATTGTAATATGGGCATGTAGCTCAGTTGGTTAGAGCGTGCGACTTATAATCGCAAGGTCGGAGGTTCAAGTCCTCCCATGCCCACCCTTGGTTAATTCATTCTTTGAAGAGGGCGCGTAGCTCAGTTGGCTAGAGCGTTGCAGTGACATTGCAAAGGTCACAGGTTCGAGTCCTGTCGCGCCCACATGAGAATAATAGCAGAAGATAAGGATTTATTGGTAGTTGATAAACCAGCTGGTATAGAAACGATTGGTTTGATAGATAAATTAGACCAGGGAGTGTCTAATATTCATAGACTAGATAAAGACACTTCAGGCATCAATTTATTTGCTAAGAATCAAGAGGCCTTGATTTTTTTTCAAAAACAGTTTAAAAATAGAGAGGTAGAAAAGAAATACATAGCATTAGTAGCAGGAAAGGTAAAACAAGACAAAGGAGTAATAGATACCCTAATCGGCAGAGCTCCTAAGGAGAAAAAGAAGCAAAGAGCGTACTTAGAAACAGAACCTAATGCTGAGGGCAAAAGAAGAGCTGTTACAGAATATAAAGTTGTTAAGAGATACGACAACTACACTCTTCTTGAGGTAATGCCTAAAACAGGCAGAAAGCATCAGATAAGGTGTCACATGGTTTATCTAGGGCATCCTATCATTGGAGACAAGATGTATGGGTTTAAAGGTCAGCCGTGCCCTGAAGGACTCGCAAGACAGTTTTTGCACGCAAGCTATATTAAAATTAAATTTCCTAACGGGGAATACAAAGAATTTAATTCGGAGTTACCCGAGGATTTAGAGAAATGCCTACCAAAGTAGAAACATTTAATAAAGAACAATTAAAAAAGGGTTTGCCAGGCGTTAGGCCGGGAGACACGGTTAAGATTTACCAGAAGATTAAAGAGAAGAATAAAGAAAGACTTCAGTTTTTTGAAGGAGTTGTTTTGGCTAGAAAGCATGGAAAAGGAATTTCATCTACTATAACTGTGAGAAGAGTAGTTTCAGGAGTAGGAGTAGAAAAGATATTCCCTGTTCATTCCCCTGCCATTGAGAAAATAGAGATTCTAAAAAGAGGAAAAGTAAGAAGAGCCAAGCTTTATTATTTAAGAACAGTTAAGGGGAAAAAGGCAAGATTGAAGAGAAAAGAGTTTGAAGGAGTAACGTGGGAAGCTCCGAAATCAGAGAACAGTGAACAAGAAACAGAAAAGAAACCTGAAGAGAAATAATGCGGACGTGGCGGAATTGGTATACGCGGCGGCTTGAGGAGCCGTGCTCTTATGGGCATGTGGGTTCAAGTCCCACCGTCCGCACAAGGGCATTTTAGGGCACTTGGCGCAGTGGTTAGCGCGCCCGGTTTACATCCGGAAGGTCGGGGGTTCGAATCCCTCAGTGCCCACACAGGTAGGCCGGAGTAGCTCAGTGGTAGAGCACTTCTCTGAAAAAGAAGGGGTCGTGAGTTCGATTCTCTCCTCCGGCACATCAGGCGGGCGTCGTATAGTGGCTATTATACAACATTGCCAATGTTGAGACGGCGGTTCAATTCCGCTCGCCCGCTCCAAAAAGGTATTGACATTCGTTCTTAAATATGCTAATATGAAACATCCCCTTGAGATAGGGGATTTTATTATGGAAATATATATAGACAAAGAAGACCCCTATTTAAAGGGAAAAAGACTACTCGCAATTTCATTGGTTGCTTTGTTTACTTTGTTAATTTTAGGAACAATTGCGTATAAGATTGTTCTGGCAAACTCTAATGGAGAAAGTAATCAGGAATATAGTAATTTAGTCGCAATAAGAGGAAATAGTTTAGTCGCTGTTTCTAATCCTGCAGAGCCTGTTAGGACTAAGAAAGTTAAAGTTGTTGTAACAGGATACTCCAGCACGGCCTGGCAAACAGATGCGACACCGTTTATTACAGCTTCTGGAAAGTATGTTGAAGACGGCATTATAGCTAATAATATGCTTCCCTTTGGAACAAGAGTTAGGTTGCCAGAATTATACGGTGATAAAATCTTTATTGTTGAGGATAGGATGAATTCTAAAAAAGGTTATTACCACGTTGATGTCTGGTTTGAAGACTATCACCAGGCAAAAGAGTTTGGCGCTAAAACCACTTATATAGAGGTTTTAGAAGGCTAAACAAGATATGCAAAAAGCCCCACGAAATTCGTAGGGCTTTTTGTTTGGTTAAAAGTGATTACTTGTGCTCAGGGTGGGACTCGAACCCACATGGAGCAAGCTCCACAACATTTTAAGTGTTGCGCGTAAACCGATTCCGCCACCTGAGCATGGAGGCGTGGGTGGGAATCGAACCCACGTATAAAGGTTTTGCAGACCTTTGCCTTGCCATTTGGCTACCACGCCACTTAAATATTATATCACTTTTCTTTGATTTTTTCCAGAAGCTCTTCTACTTTTGCTGCCCTTTTTGTTTCTTCCTCTTGTTTGAATATTATCTTAGGAACAGGCCTCATATTTAGTCTTTTGTTGAGATGCTGCTGTATATTGTAAATATTCTTTTTAAGAATATCTATTGCTTCTTTGTTATCGCCTATTGTAGATATATATACAAAGGACTGGCTTAAATTAGAAAGTGTTTTTACTCTGGTGATGGTTAATAGGGCGCTTTTTGGGATTTCAATATCATTGTGGATTATTTTTCCTAGCTCTTCTTTTATTACCTTGTTAACTTTTAGAATGCGGCTTGTCATAATGTTGATTTTTGTCTTTCTTCAATATATGCTTCCAGTATATCATTTTCCTGGACATCTATGTCTCCTGAAAATAGAATACCGCACTCTCTGCCTTTTGCAACTAAGTCTACTTCTTCTTTTTCTTTCTTGACCGTTAATATTCTTCCTTTTCCTATTTTTTCCTCATTTCTCCAAACATCCACTGTAACGCCTTTTTTAATTTCGCCTTCTGTCACTTTTCCTCCAATAATCTGGCGGTTCTTTTCTTTCTTAAAAACTGCCAGGATTCTTAGTTTTCCAACACTTCTTTTCAAGGTTTCAGGGGCTAGTCTTTTCTCTAAAAGTTCTCTTGTTGTTTGAGCCAGCTCGTAAATTACTTCAAAGGTCATTATTCTTGCTTTTTCCCTTAAGGCTAGTTTCTGGGCAGTTTTATTAGTTTTTACTCTGAAGCCTAGGACTATAGAGTTGGAGGTTCCAGCTAGCTTTATATCAGAATCATTTATTTCTCCTACACCTGCTTTAAACACTTTTAGAACAGCTTTTTCTTGAGGAATGTTTTTTAAGATATTCTCAATTGCTTCCAAAGAGCCTAAAACATCAGCTTTTATAATCAGGTTAAGGAATCTTTTTTCATCCTTGATCTCCGAAGCCTTGGCGAAGGAGATTTCTGTTTTTACAGTTTCTTTTAATTCTTCTTCGGCTGAATCAGTATCTTCAAATGTTTTAAACTGTTCCCCTGCTTTAGGAACCTGGTTGAGTCCCAGAACTACCACGGGGTCTGCGGGCAGGGCTTCTTTAAGGTTGTTACCTTGGAAGTCTTCTAAGCTTTTAACTTTTCCTATAGCAGATTTTGTGCCTATAATATCTCCTTTTTTTAAAGTTCCATCCCCCATGATTAAAGTAGTAATTGGTCCTCTTTTAGCATCTAGATAAGATTCAACAATAACTCCGGAAGCTTTCTTAGAAACATCTCCTTTAAGTTCTTCCATTTCAGCTAATAAAAGTATCATTTCTAAAAGTTCTTTGATGCCTTGTTTGTTTTTAGCCGATATTTTTACTGAGGGAGTATTTCCGCCCATTGATTCAACTACTACTTCTTGACCAATTAACTCCCTTTTTACTTTTTCTGGGTCAGCTGTCGGTTTATCTATCTTGTTTAATGCTACAACAAAGGGAATATCAGCTTCTTTAATATGCTTTATGGCTTCTTTTGTTTGAGGCTTTATGCTTTCTTCGGATGCTATAACCAAAACGGCAATATCTGCTATTCCAGCTCCGCGAGATCTCATGGCTTCAAAAGCTTCATGCCCTGGGGTATCAATAAATGTTATCTTTTTGCCCTGGTGCTCTATTTGATAAGCTCCAATGTGCTGAGTTATTCCTCCAGACTCTTTAGATGTAATTTTAAAATCCTTAATTGCCTCCAGAATAGAAGACTTGCCGTGGTCAACATGACCTAAAACAACCACAACAGGCGGTCTTGTAACAAGATTTTCTTTCTTTTCTTTTTTATTCATAATTATCCTAAAGCTTTGGCAATTGCCTTTTTTTCTTCATCTGATAAAGAGTATTCTGATTGTCCTTGTTTTATGCTTTTTGCATAAACTCTGTTACTGTCTTGAGCATACAAGCCGGTGATGACAATACCGTTGTTGCTGTTATCCAGCAAGGCGATAGAAAAGCTTTGATCTCCTCCTACATTAGAAAAAGGATTGTATCTTACAATTCCTACTTTCTGTATATGTACCTTACTATCTTTTTTCAAATTTTCAAGCCCTTGGGCTAATTTCCCCAATTCTTTCTTCAAATTACTGAATTGCTCCAATACTTGTTTTAAGTTTTCTGGCTCTTGATTTTTCTTAAAAAACATATATTTTATCTTAGTTATTAATTATCCGGCTCCGCCTCCACCTCCTCCGCCGCCGCCTCCGGCTCCTCCGGCGCCTCCAGCACCTGAGCCTCCTGGTGGAGAAAAGGAGGATGCTATAGCAGAAGAAAAAGAGGAAAAGCCAGAACTGAACTCAGAGAAATTGGCAGGAGCTCTCCCTGATCCAGAATAGATAGCAGCAGGGTAATACCATCCTTGTTGTTTGTACTCAAAGTCAGTAAATCTTTTAGCCCATTGTTTTTCAACTCCAAATACCATAGCGTAGGGTAAAAACAAAGAAAATGTTTCTAGAGTTTCCTCGCCAATCCTAAACCGTTCTGCAGTATGTAAATATTCTTTAAATCCCAATGATTCCCATTTGGCTTCAGCCCCTTTTTTAGTTAAAGCTGGCATAAAATGGGCAAAAATAATGCCTATTATTCCAGATATTAACAAGGATACAGCCATTATGATGCCAGATATCAATAATATTGGATTAAGCCCTAAAATGTTTGTAAGAATAATTGAAGCAAAGAATATTACAAATAAGATTACAAAGAACTTGATATGCCTTAAGCTGTATTTCTTTCTTATTTTTTCGATATTCTCTTCAAAAAAAACAGTTGCTGCCACTTCTTTGTATATCTCTTTTTTAATATCATCTATTTCTTTATAAAACTTATTCTTTAGGTCTGACGTAAAAACAATATTTCCTTTTTTGAAAACCCCCTCTAGTATTTTTCTTTCAAACGGCTTTAAGCCATTAAAATCTTTTAATTTCTCAAAAGTATATTCTTTGTGCTTAAAAATAGAGAATCCTTTTTCTTCTTCCTTTATTTTTAGATAACCTCTTACTGCTAAGTTAACCACTGTAGCCAGTATTTCTTTTATCTCTATATTTTGTTTGACCAAAACCCCCATAACAGCTGGAGAAAGATTATTCGGTGGTTCATATTGGGCAATTATTGTTTTGTTAATCTTTGCGTCTTTCCCTTTTTTAGACCATTCCTTAAAAGCTCTAATAAATACAATGATTGGAATAATAAGAGCTATTAATAAAGTTATTAAGGCTATTATTTGGTTTCTATACAAAAAGGGCTTTTTAACTATGCTCTTCGGAAAGGATACAGATATGGTTAAGAATTCTCCGGGTTTTATATTCTGCTCTGAAAATACTATTGTTCTATCACCTATATTATAATTATAGCTTGTTCTGTCATCCGCAGGCCTTCCCAGGTATGACCATACTTTAATATCTTCTTGTTTTATTCCTTCTGGCAAATGAACTGTAACTTTAGCATTTTTAACATCAACTTCTCTATCCTCAAAAATAGCGTTCCAGTAAAGCTCGTCATGGTCTTTGAAAAACCTTAATCCTCCATGAACGGTATATTTTACTGCCCAGAACTTTGTTTCTTTATTAAATATTCTTCTTTGAAAGTTCCACTGAATATGAAGATCATTCTCTTTATATGAAAAATTATAATTATCCTTGTCTAATAAGTTTTCATCAGAATCATAAACTAAAACATTGGAAACATGGTCTAGGTCTTTTAGCTCAATATCTCTGAATAAATATCCAAAGCTTCCATCTAGATAATAGGTTTGCCTTTCTATAACGTCAAAAGTGCTATTTTCTTTAACAAAGATCTCAACTTCAATATTGTCGTAATAATAGGTTTGAGCTGAAATTGAAGAGAACCAAAAACATCCAGCAAAAACTAAAAACAATAATAGTATTTTCTTTACCATATTCTGCTATTTTATCTTAAATAGGTCTTTTATTCAAGAAATTATTTAAAGCTTAGCTTTAAACAAAAGATTGTAGGAGATTGTTGAGAAATTCAACGGAAGAATCATTAAGAATTAAAACATCAAAAGCTTGTTTATAGCCTTCCATGTCTTTTTCGACATCTTCATTTAAAAACCCAATTTTAATTAAATTATCATAATTGAAACCTGCTATCATTTCTATATCGGAAACGCTGTCTCCTAAAAGAATTACATTTTTTCTATTTTTTACTTTTTCAAATATATTAGGGAAATCCTTAACTATTGTTTCATTTTTACTCAAAGTATGGATAATCGGCTTTTTAACACCAATAGCATAGCCTTGATCATTCCATTCAAAAGTATTAGATATAATATGGATGTTTTCAAAAAGAAGGTCTCTTTTTTTAAGATATAATTCTATTGATTTTCTTCCAAGGCCAGAAGAAGACAAAATAACTAAAGGAATATTATTTTTTTTCAAAGACTCTAATAATTCTGTTATTCCTTTTCTTAGGACTACATCTTGGTGTTCTACTGCTTTTTCTATGTCTTTGATATTAAGCTTAGATTTTATCAATAATTCAAAATGTTCTGCCCACCACTGCTTCATTGTTTGTTTTCTTTCTTCTAACGGAATACTAAGGTTTTTCTCAATAGGGTAGTATTTTGCATAAAGGGCTTTGGCTTTTTCAGGATAATCTGGAGTTAGATAATTATTATCTCTTAAGACAGAAATTATAGAAGCTACTTTTTTGCCGTGAACAAATTCTTTAGTTAGAGTTTTATCAAAATCAGCTAAAAGATGAAGTTTTTCAACCCCATCTTTTTTAAACCTTTCTTTCAGTTCTTCAAACCTTTCTTTATTTGTTATTAATATATTCTTCATGGCGGTAGGAGAGGGATTTGAACCCCCGATACTTTTTCAAGTATAGTGGTTTTCGAAACCACCCCGTTCAACCAGGCTCCGGCATCCTACCCTATTTCTTGGCAACTAAGTATATATTCTGCCTGTTGCCTGTTTTGTTTTTTATAACACCAGTTTCTTTTATTTTAAAACCTGCTTTTTTAACTATTTCAGATAATTCTCTTTTAGAAAACCAGTGATAATATCTTTCTGTTTTATCTGCCCAGGGTTCTAAAAAATCCCTAAAATCTAATTTTGATTTGCCTATTAGTTTTAAAATAGTATATTTAAATAATAAAGATACATTCCAGCGTTTAGATTTCCAGACAGTTAAGATTAATAAACCGTCTTTTTTCAATATTCTTTTTACTTCTTTCAAAAACTTTATTCGATATTCTTTCGATGGTATGCAGTGAAAAACAGCAATACTATAAATCTTATCAAAGTGATCATCAGAAAAAGGAAAGTTTAAAAAATCAATTGTTTGGAACTTGGCTTCAGGATGTTTTTTTCTTGCTATTCTAATCTGTTCTTCGGCAATGTCTGCTCCAATATATTCTATTTTCCTGTCCTTGAACAGTTCAGCATAACGCCCAGTTC
The DNA here is from genome assembly GCA_964571585.1 of uncultured Candidatus Saccharibacteria bacterium. Lineage (GTDB taxonomy): Bacteria > Patescibacteriota > Minisyncoccia > Minisyncoccales > GWA2-38-27 > CAZNBW01. Next base: position 16,911 of record CAZNBW010000008.1, read on the forward strand.
CACATCCTAAATCTAAAACTTTGTTGTCTTCTTTTAAATAATTATCAAAAAGAAATCTAGTCTCTTCCCAAATCTTTTCTCGGGTTCTTGAAAAATCCTCAGCAATTAGGTTATAATCATTCTTAGTCTTATCTAATAAATATTTAGCATATTCTTTATCCATGAATAATTTTGAATCAGCAGTTAAAGACTTAATTAAAAGCAAAGTTAAAGCTTTAGCTGATTTAGATTCTGCCAAAAGAAGGATTTGCAAGAAATATGGCATTACTACTCCTTCTAATATCAACTTGTTAAAAGCATACCATAATTTAGTTAAGAATAAAAGAATAAAAGAGAACAAGAATATAGAGTATTTATTGGTTAAAAGAAGGGTACGTTCGCTTTCTGGGATTGTTAATGTTTCTCTTCTAACAAAGCCCTATAATTGTCCTGGAAAGTGTATATTCTGTCCTTCCCAAAAAGGAGTACCCAAAAGCTATTTGGCAAAAGAGCCGGCAGTCCAAAGAGCAATATTAACCTGTTTTGATCCTAAAAAACAGATAAAGGCCAGGTTAGAAGGTTTAAAAATGGCAGGCCATCCTACGGATAAGATAGAACTAAGAATAATCGGCGGAACCTGGAGTTATTACGATAAAAAATACCAAACCTGGTTTATAACGAATTGTTTTGCTGCCTGCAATAATTCAAGGAAAATAAGTTCTTTAGAGAAAGAGCAGAAAAAGAATGAAAAAACAAAACACAGGATTATCGGCCTAACAGTAGAAACAAGGCCCGATTATATAGATAAAAAAGAAATTAAACGGCTGAGAGGATTAGGGGTTACCAGAATAGAACTGGGAGTGCAGAGTATATATAATGACGTTTTGAAAAAGAATAAAAGAGGCCATAGCATTAAAGAAACAATTAAAGCAACCAAACTTTTAAAAGATGCAGGGTTTAAGGTTTCATACCAGATAATGCCCAACTTGCCCGGCTCTTCTTTTAAAAGAGACGTTGAGATGCTTAAAGAATTATTCTCTAATTCTGCTTTTCAGCCAGATCTTTTGAAAATATATCCTTTGGCCTTAGTCAAAGAATCTATTCTATATGAATGGTATAAAAAGAAGAAGTTTAAGCCTTATCCTAAACAAAAACTTGTAAAGCTTTTAACAGAAATGAAAAAGCACATCCCTTATTATGTAAGAGTAGAAAGAATAATAAGGGATATACCTGCAGAAGATATTGTGGCCGGCGGCGTAAAAACCTCTAATTTAAGAGAAATTGTTCAAAAACATGTAAAATGCAAATGTATAAGGTGTAGAGAAATAAAACAAGATTATAACCCAAAAGAAAAGTTGCAATTATTCAGGCAGGATTATGAAGCATCCGGAGGCAAAGAAATATTCTTGTCTTTTGAGAATGTAAAAAGAACAAAGCTTTACGCCCTGCTTCGTTTGAGAATTTTAAAAGATTACGCGATTGTAAGAGAAATTCATACGTACGGTCAAATGGTCCCAATTGCTAAAAAAAGAAAGGCGATACAACATAGGGGGTTAGGAAGAAAGCTAATGAAACAAGCAGAGAAAATAGCTAAAGACTCTGGTGCATCTGAATTAGCTGTAATTTCTGGCATTGGAGTTAAACCCTATTACCACAAACTTGGCTACAAGCTGGAAAACACCTATATGGTTAAGAAATTCTAGAAACTCGGGTAAAGCCAGAGCAGGGGATTATTTCTATTCCTTGCTTTTCTAATTCATCTAAGAAAAGGTTTAATCCCAAAGAGTCAGAAGAAATATGGCCTGCTATAACAACATTCAAATGTGAGTTTTCAGCCTCTTTTCTATGGTCTTCTGAAATGTGCATTCCTACAATAGTGCCAATTCCTGCTTGCGCCATTTTTTCGTAAAGCTTTGGATTGCCTTCTGTCCCTCCAGTAATTTCTGTTATAGCAATTTTGCCCGTCCTATTATCTGGAGAGCCTACAAATATCTTAGGACCTGCTCCAATTTTTATTGCTTCTTTGTATTCTGGTATTTCTTTTAATAAATCAATTAGTTCTGCTATTGTGCGGGGGTTCTTTTCATCTATCTTGAGCTTTAAGAACTTAGCTGCCATGTTGTCTGCTGGAGTGTGGATATTGATCAGATTGATGTTTAGAAGCTTGGCAGCATTTGGAGTTCTTTGATGGTTGGAAGAATTTACTCCTCTGGCTACTTCTGATATTTTTTCTTTCATCAAACCTTCCGCAATATTAATAGGCACTCCATAAAAATTGAGAACATCTTCTTGCAAATGCATTACATCTGCCAAATGAGCTAATCCTTTCCCTAAAGGATGATGACCGATAACTAAATCAATATTACCCAATTCTTTAGCTAAAAGCAGCTCTGAAGGATCAATATCAATGCCAACTAAAATCCTTTTGATTTCTTTATCTTCTGAAATATTATGTATTCTTGAATCTAGATAGGGATTTTCTAAAGCTTCTTTATCAAAATCATTCTTTTCTTTTTCTGAAAGCTTTTCAAACTTTTTCTTTTTATTATCTAAAAACAATTCCACTCCTTCAGCTCCTCTAAAGTCTGCTTTAATGCCAAGATTAATCGCTAGTTTGTATATTTCTTTTATTGTCATTGTTTTTCTTGTATAGTTTATCAATTAATTCTTTTTGTTTCTTTATATCTAAAACTTGCCTGCGGATGCGGGATTTTTCCTTTCTGATATGTTTTCTAATAGAATGAGGCATTTTCTTTTTAGCCATAAATATAATGTCTATAGTATAGCCAAAAACAATAAAAAGATCAACCCTATGACAAAAAAGCCCCCATCTTTTAAAAAGACGGGGG
>CAZNBW010000009.1:0-17492 GCA_964571585.1 uncultured Candidatus Saccharibacteria bacterium
TAAAAGAGATATAGTCAGGATTTAAGTCCTCTGATTCCCAAATATTAGGAGCTTCCCCCTTTGTCTTTGTCATTCTGATCTTTTTAAGATCTTCATATTCTTTATTCAGCTCCTCTAAACCATGCTTTGTCAGATAAAATTTTTCGTTATCCGTATCCATATTATCCATGTTATTTATTCCAATATATCATTTTACTCCCAGCAAACTAGTTGTCAACCCTTACTTAAAAACGCCCCTTTAAAGGAGCGCTTTTTCTAATATCCCATTTGAGGCATCTGTCCCGCCGGGGCGAGATTCTTCTCTTCTGGCTTTTCTGCAACTACAACCTCTGTGGTTAAAAACATAGCAGCGGCCGAAGCTGCGTTCTGCAAAGCTGACCTTACAACTTTAGTAGGATCAACTATTCCAGATTCCATCAGATTCTCGTATTCTAAGGTTTGAGCGTTAAATCCAGAGCCTAAATCCTGTGATTCCTTTACTTTCTGGACAACAACTGCTCCGTCTATTCCAGCATTAGTAGCGATTTGCCTTATTGGCTCTTCTAAAGCTCTTTTTAAAATATTGAGTCCGATCTTTTCTTCTCCCTCAACAGAGACACTATCCAACTGCAAAGAAGCTCTCAATAATGCTACGCCTCCGCCAGGTACAATACCTTCCTCTACAGCTGCTTTGGTGGCAGCTAAAGCGTCTTCTATCTTGTGCTGTTTTGCCTTTTGTTCAACTTCTGTAGCAGCTCCAACCTTAATCACCGCTACTCCTCCGGCAAACTTAGCTAGTCTTTCCTGCAATTTCTCTTTGTCAAAATCAGAGTCAGAAACCTCAATCTCTTTTTTAATTTGAGCTGTCCTTTCCTTTATTTTATTAACATCGCCCTTGCCTTCAATAATAGTAGTATTTTCTTTTGTTGAAACAACTCTCCTCGCAGAACCCAAATGGTCCAATCCAATGCTGTCTAGTTTTAACCCTACTTCTTCTGAAACAAATTCAGCTCCTGTTAAAAGTGCGATGTCTTGAAGCATTTCTTTCTTTCTATCGCCAAACCCAGGAGCTTTTACAGCTAACGTATTAAATATTCCTCTAAGTTTGTTCACTACTAAAGTTGCTAGAGCTTCCCCCTCTATCTCTTCTGCAATAATAACAAGTTCTTTTTTACCTGATTGGGCAATCTTTTCTAAAACTGGAAGTATGTCTGCAATAGCTGAAATCTTTTTATCTGTCACTAAAATATATGGGTCTTCAAAAACTGATTCCATTCTCTCTGCATTAGTCACCATGTATGCTGAAGCATAACCTCTGTCAAACTGCATGCCTTTTACAATCTCTTTTTCCAAGCCAAACCCTTTTGATTCTTCAACAGTGATTACTCCATCAGGGCCTGCCTCTTCCATGACTTCTGCTATCAAATCCCCTACTTCCTTGCTCTCAGCAGATATGGTTGCTACCTGGGATTTCTCTTCTTTATTATTAATATCCTTTTTCATCTCTTTTAAAACATCAACAATTTTCTGAACCCCCTTTTCAATGCCTTTTTTAATGGCCAAAGGATTAGCTCCTGCTGCAACATTCTTAAGCCCTTCTGTGATTATCGCCTGAGCCAAAACGACAGCAGTGGTGGTTCCGTCTCCGGCTATATCGTTTGTCTTCTCAGCCACTTCTTTTACTATTTCAGCTCCAAGGTTCTCCATTCTGTCTTCAAGTTCAATCTCTTTGGCAATGCTTACTCCATCATTAGTAATAGTAGGGGCTCCGAAACCCTTATCTAAAACAACGTTCCTTCCTCTAGGACCTAAAGTAACTTTAACAGCATTAGCTAGTTTGTCTGCTCCTGCTTTTATTTTTTTTCTTGCTTCCTCCGAAAACTTTATATCTTTTGCCATATTACTCAATTACTGCCAAAACATCCTCCTGTTTGGCAATTAAATATTCTTTATTATCTATTTTAATTTCTGTAGGACCGTATTTTGTAAAGAGAACCTTGTCTCCTTTTTTTACTTCCATTGGCATAACTTTGCCAGAAGCAGTCTTCTTGCCAGAACCTACGGCAATAACTCTGCCCTGTTCTGGCCTTTCTTTTTCTGCAGTATCTGGAAGCAAAATGCCCGATTTGGTCTTTTCTTCAACCGTAATCGGTTCAATTAATATATAGTCGCTTAATGGTTTTACATTCATGTGTTTATGTTCTATTATTTTTATATATTGCCATTTTAACTAAAAAATAATTTATGTCAAGTATTTTCCAGTATATGACTTTTTATTCCTCTTTATTTCCTTGGGAGTACCTTCAGCTACAATATATCCTCCTTTATCTCCTCCTTCAGGACCTAAATCAATTATCCAGTCGGCATTATTAATTAAGCTGGAATGATGTTCAATTACTAAAACTGTATTGCCTTTATCAACTAACTGCCTCAAAACCTTGACCAGCTTTTTAACATCGTCCATATGAAGACCGGTTGTCGGTTCATCTAAGATATATAACGTCTTTCCTGTTTCTTTCCTTGAAAGCTCTGTGGCCAGTTTAACTCTTTGAGCTTCTCCCCCAGATAAAGAAGGTGCTGGCTGACCCAGCTCAACGTAGGAAAGACCAACCTGGTCTAATGTTTTTAACTTAGAATGAATGATTGGTATGTTCTTGAAGAAATTTGTCGCTTCTTCAACTGTCATCTCTAAAACCTCTGCAATGTTTTTACTCTTGTAATCAATTTCTAGAGCTTCTTTAGAATATCTTTTGCCCTCACACTCTTTACACTCAACATAAACGTCTGGCAGAAAGTACATCTCTATTTTAATCTCTCCCTGTCCTTCACAAGCCTCACATCTTCCTCCTTTAACATTAAAGCTGAAACGACCCGGAGTATATCCCCTTATTCTTGCCTCTCTTGTTTTTGCGAATAAATCTCTAATATATGTAAAAGCACCTGTATAGGTTGCAGGATTAGACCTCGGTGTTCTGCCTATTGGCGACTGATCTATTAAAACAACTTTATTCAGGTTTTCTATTCCCAATATCTCCTTATGTTCTCCAGGTTCATCTTTTGCCCTATAGAACTTTTTTAATAAAGCTTTGGCTAAAATATCATTCATTAAAGAAGACTTTCCAGATCCAGAAACTCCTGTTATGCAGACAAAGTCAGCCAAAGGAATCTTTACGTCAATATTCTTTAGGTTATGCTCTTTTGCCCCTTTTATTGTTAATAATTTAGATTCTTTGTTTTTATCTTTCAAACTCTCTGCCTCTATCTTCTTTTTCCCGGACATATAGTCACCAGTTAAGGTATGGGACTTTAAAAGCTGTTTGGATGTGCCTTCAAAGATTATCTTGCCTCCATGCTTTCCAGCTCCAGGACCCACATCTATAATCCAGTCAGCAGATTTAATGGTCTGCTCGTCATGCTCTACTACAATTACTGTGTTTCCCAAATCTCTAAGCTTTTTTAAAGTATCTATTAATCTCTTTTGATCTCTTGGATGAAGGCCTATTGAGGGCTCGTCTAAAATATACAGCACTCCTGTAAGCTTAGACCCTATCTGGGTAGCCAGTCTTATTCTTTGTCCTTCTCCCCCCGAAAGCGTAGAAGCTTTTCTGTCCAAGGTTAAATAGTCCAAGCCCACATCCATTAAAAAGTTCAGCCTGTTAATTATCTCTTTAATAATTGGCTGAGCAATCTTGCTTGTCTTGTTCTTAAGAAAGTTCTTCTCAAAGAACTCCTTTGTTTTATCAATAGGAATTGAAACAATGTCATGAATTGATTTGCCTTTTATTGTTACTGCCAAGACTTCAAGCTTTAGTCTTTTGCCCTGGCATTTAGGGCACAGCCTTACTACCATATACTGCTCTATCTCCTGCCTAGTCCAGTCGGAATCAGTTTCATGATACCTTCTTTCAAGGTTAGGAATAACCCCTTCAAATTCTCTGGCATCACCGTAAAGAATCATATCCATGTATTTTTTAGGAATATCTTTTACAGGTTCATGCATAGAAAAACCATAACGTTCAGCTAAATCTGCCAGTTTATGCCAATAATAACCCTGTCTCCCAACTTTGTGAGAGGCTCTCATCCAGGGAATAATTGCTCCTTCTGCCAATGTTAGATTTTTGTTCGGAATAATTAATTCTGGGTCAACCTCAAGCTTTTCCCCCAAACCAGTACATTCGGGGCAGGCACCGTGAGGACTGTTAAAAGAAAATAGTCTGGGCTCTAGTTCTGGCAAAGATATTCCGCATTCTTCGCAGGCAAAGTGTTCAGAAAACATTAAGTCATTGTCCTTTTGGTTCACTATTACCAAACCCTTGCCCATTCTTACAGCAATCTCTAGAGAATCTATTAATCTTGATTTATCCAAGTCTTCATTTATTAAAAGCCTGTCAACAACAACTTCAATGTTATGCTTTTTATTCTTGTCTAAAGCTTTAGCTAATGCCTCTTCTATCGGCAAAACCACGTTATCAACCCTTACTCTTACAAAACCCGATCTTTGGATCTCCTCTAGGGTTCCCCTGTGTTCTCCTTTTTTAGAGCGCACAACAGGGCCTAGAATATTTATTTCAGAATTCTTGGGAAGCTTCATAACCTGGTCTGTAATCTGCTCTATTGTCTGACGGGATATAGGTTTTCCGCAGTTGGGGCAGTGAGGCTTTCCAATCCTGGCGAATAAAAGACGAAGGTAATCATATATCTCTGTAATCGTGCCCACCGTTGAACGAGGATTATGAGCTGCTTTTCTTTGATCTATAGAAATAGCAGGACTGATTCCTTCTATTCTTTCAACATTAGGTTTTTGCATAACGCCTAAAAACTGCCTGGCGTAAGCAGACAGACTTTCTACATATCTTCTTTGGCCTTCAGCATAAAGAGTATCAAAAGCCAAAGATGACTTTCCAGAACCGGAAAGCCCGGTAATAACAATGAGTTTGTTTCGAGGGATATCCAAACTGACATTCTTTAAATTATGAACCTTAGCTCCCCTGATTTTAATAACATCTTTATCAATCATAAGTATACCAATTATACACTATTTTAAAAAAACTTTCAATATTTAGCTTTTTGGTTTAAAATAATATAGGTATGCAAAACTTTAAATTCTCAAAAAATATGCCTGGAACCACAGGAGTTTATGCTTTTTCCGCCAAAGGCGGGTTTTTGTATATTGGCAAAGCAGCTAATATCAAAAACAGAGTAAAAAATCATTTTAATCAGCCAACGTATAAAGATGAAATGTTTTTAGATAAGGTTAAAAGAATAGGATACATTAAAACAGAATCTGAAATAGAAGCATTAATACTGGAATCAGAATTAATAAAGAAATACAAGCCAAAATTTAATACTTTATGGAAAGATGATAAAAACTACTTCTATGTTGCAATAACCAAACAAGGCCAAGTTTTTCTCACCCATCAACCACAAACTACCAACCATAAACTACCAACTAATTATATCGGCCCTTTTGTAGACGGAAAAGCAATAAAAAGAACCCTAAGAATATTAAGAAAAACATTCCCCTACTATACCCAGAAAAAACATGGCAAAAGACTTTGCTCCTGGTGCCATCTTAATCTATGTCCTGGGCCTGAACCAGATTTAAAAAAACATAAAAAGAACATCAACAATTTAAAAGCTGTTCTAAGGGGAAAAAGCCAGAAAGTAGTAATAGATTTAAAAAAAGAAATGAAAGCATCTTCTAAAAGACAAGATTTTGAAAAAGCAACAGAACTTAGAGACAAAATTAATTCTTTAGAAAAAGTGCTTCATAACTCTAAAGTCATTTCAGCTAAAACTGAACCTTTAAACTGGCTTGGAAAAAAGATCTCAAGAATAGAGGCTTATGATATTTCCAATATGCAGGGAAAGCTGGCTACAGGATCTATGGTTGTTTTCATCAACAATAAACCAGCCAAAGATCTTTACAGAAAGTTTAGAATAAAAGTAGCTGACAAGCCGAATGATACAGCAATGATAAAAGAAGTATTAAAAAGAAGATTAAAGCATAAAGAATGGCCTTTACCGGATATTTTCTTAATTGACGGAGGCAAACCCCAGCTTTCTGCTGCCAAACAAGTAGTTAAAAACATCCCGGTAGCAGCTTTAGCCAAAAAGAACAACGAGCTTTTTATTGGAAAAAAGAAACCCTTATTATTAAAAAACCTTTCAAAAGATATTTCTAACCTAATCTTGCAGTTAAGGGACGAGGCTCATAGATTTGCCATTACTTACCATAAAAGACTTCGAGAGATTGACCTTGGATTGAAACCTTGATAAAATTATATAATATATGGCTATATCTAAATTATTCTTACATGTTATTTCTGCAGGATTAGGTTTATATATTTCAGCAAAACTGGTGCCAGGGGTTGACTTTTTCGGTAGTTATCTTATGCTTGGATTAGTTGGCGTAATAATGGGACTAGCCAATTTTTTTATTAAACCCATATTAGAAGCAATATCTTTACCCATAAAGGTGTTAACCCTAGGATTGTTCGGACTTATTATAAACATGGGGTTGGTCTGGCTGATAGCAGATGTAGTTTTCTCAGACGTACTGGAAATATCAGGAATAATACCATTACTATGGACAACAATCATTATCTGGTTCTCAAGTTTTTTATTAGGACTTCATAAAAAATAATGCAACCAATACTACAAATAATCCAAATAGCAGTAGCAGTGGCTTTAGTAGTTCTTATTCTCGTGCAGCAAAGAGGAACTGCTTTAGGATCTTCTTTTGGAGGGGAAGGAGGAGGTTTTTATTCAACCCGCAGAGGAATCCAAAAAAAGATTTATTGGGCAACGATAATTATTGCAGCTGCCTTTATAATCTTAGCTATTATAAATCTTGTAATATAATGGATTTTAAAAGAAAAAAATGGCCTGCTTTTTGGCAATGGAAAAAGCTTTTCCGGATCTTATCTAAAAAAGAAAGGCTGTTCTTTTTGTTATTCTTTGTTTTAACTATTGTTTCAGCTATTTTTTTGTTTTCTTCCTGTTATTACAACAATACCCAGGTTGTTGCAACCCAAGGAGGAATCTTGATAGAGGGGGTATTAAGCAATAATCAACCAAGATATATTAATCCTGTTTATGCTAATTCTGACATAGACAGAGATCTAGTTGAGCTGGTGCTTTCTGGTCTAATGGGTTATTCAAAAGACATGGAAATAATTCCCGAGCTGGCCAGAGATTATCCCGGGATAGAAGACCAGGGAAGAGTATATCAGTTTTATTTAAGAGAGGATCTTTTTTGGCAGGACGGAACTCCTTTAACGGCAGACGATGTTGTTTTTACAATTAAAACCATCCAAAACCCGGAATTCAACAGTCCTTATCTGGCAAACTGGGTAGGAGTTAAGGTTGAAAAAGTAAATGACTTGACAGTAAAATTCACCTTACAGAAACCCTATGCCGCTTTTTTAGAAAACTGCACAATAAAGATAATGCCAAAGCACATTTGGGAAATGGCAGGGCCTGAAAGCTATGGCCTTTCAGACCAGACTATTGGCTCAGGACGTTACAAAATAAAGGAGATAAAAAGAAACAGCTTAGGCCAGGTGCAATATTTAACTTTAGAAATAAACAACCTTTATTTCGGTAAAAAGCCTTATATTGAAGAAATAAAATTCCTTTTCTTTGAAAATACAGAAGACCTAGTTAAAGCAGCTAAGAGAGGCTCTATTACCAGTTTGAATTTGGGGTATAATGAACAAATAGATAGCTGGCAGGAAAACAAGCTCTCTTCTCCAAGATATTTCTCTATATTCTTCAATCAAGACAATTCAAAGGTTTTAGCTGAAAAAGAAGTAAGAATGGCTCTAAGCTACGCTACAAACAAAGCAGAGATTTCAGAAAAAGTTATTAACTCCCCTATCCTTCCTGATTTTTATGGATTTGACCAACCGTCGGAAACTTACAGCTTTAACCTTCAAAAAGCAAAAGAAATCCTGGAACAAGCAGATTTTAAAGACGAAAACGGAGACGGGGTGTTGGAAAAGTTAGTTCAAAAAGAATTAGCTTTCAGCTTCAAGTCCAGGCTGGCAACCGGTTCTCAAGGAAAAGAAGTTTTAGAGCTTCAAAAATGCCTGAACGGAAGAACTACTGGATATTTTGGCTCTGAAACCGAGCAGTTAGTAATTGAATTTCAAGAGAAATACAGCCAAGATATTCTAAAACCTGTTGGATTAACAAAAGGAACAGGAACTGTAGGACCAAGCACCAGATCTAAACTCAATGAAATCTGCTTTGGAAACCCCGATGAACTCTTGGAGCTGAAGATAAACTTGGTTACTGTTGAACAAGACCAAATGAAAAAAATAGCAGAGCTGCTAAAGAAACAATGGCAGGAAATAGGAGTAGATCTTCAAATACAGACTTACCCTCCTTTTGAACTAGAACAAGACTTTATAAAACCAAGAAATTATGAGGCATTGCTTTTCGGGGAGGTCTTGGGAGCAATACCAGATCCCTTCCCTTTCTGGCATTCTTCTGCAGTAAATGATCCTGGATTAAACTTGGCTCTTTACGAAAACCAGCTGGCAGATGAACTATTAGAAGAAAACCGCAAACTTTCAGAGCCAGAAAAGAGAAAGGCAAAGCTTGAAGAATTCCAGGAAATGATAGCAGAAGACATTCCTGCAATATTTCTTTACAGTCCAGATTATTATTATTTTACCTCTCCTGAAATAAAAGGAGCTGGTTCTAAAAAAGTTACTGATCCTTCAAAAAGATTCTCTGATATAGAAAATTGGTATATTAAGACAAAGAGAGTTCTGAAGTAACGAGCGGATGTGGCGGAACTGGCAGACGCGCTAGCTTCAGGAGCTAGTGGGAGCAATCCCGTGAGAGTTCAAATCTCTCCATCCGCACATATGACAAAAAAAACACAAAACTTAAGAATCATTCCTCTAGGGGGATGCGAAGAAGTCGGTAGAAACATGACTGTTTTCGAGTATGGCAAAGATATTGTTATTCTTGATATAGGCATTCAGTTTCCAGAAGAAGATATGCCAGGAATAAATTATGTTATTCCTGACATCTCTTATTTACGAGGAAAAGAAAAAAACATTAAAGGAGTTATCTTTTCTCACGGACACATGGACCACATTGGGGCAGCTTCTATCCTTTTGCCAAGACTGGGAAATCCTCCTATTATTGCCAGGCCGTTTACCATAGAAATGATCAAATACCGCCAAGAAGAATATTCTCCCAAAAGCTCAAAAAACCTAAAAGTTATATATGTAAAAGACATTAAAGAGGAAATAAATCTTGGACCTTTTACAATAGGCTTTTTTTCTGTAGACCACGCAATAATGGATGCTGTGGGAATTATAATACAAACCCCTTCGGCTACAGTTATTCACCCAGGCGACTGGATGATAGAGCATGATCCAATCGGAAGAAAAAAGATAAAATACGATCATCTGGCAAAACTTAAAAAACCAACTGTTTTAATGCTTGAAAGCATTGGAGCTGTGAATAATAAAAAGCCTGTAACTGAAAAGGATGTGCTAAATAATCTCAAAAAGATTATTGACCAAAAGAAAGGCAGGATAATTATTGCTACTTTTTCTTCTCAGGTACAAAGGATAAAACAAATAATAGAATATGCTTCTTCGGTGAATAAGAAAGTGGCCTTAGACGGATTTTCAATGAAGATGGCAGTAGAAATAGCTAAAAATCTTGGGTACATAAAAGCAAGAAAAGAAACCATTGTTTCAATAGACAAAATATCCCACTACCCTGAAAATAAAGTAGTTATTATCTGCACAGGAGCCCAGGGAGAAGAAAATGCTGTTTTGCCGAGAATAGTTGATGGAAACCATAAATACATCAAGATAAAAAAAACGGACACAGTTGTTTTCTCCTCATCTGTAATTCCAGGAAACGAAAGGACAATTCAAAGATTAAAAGATAAAATCTACCGCCTTTCGGATAATGTAATCCATTCTGATGTAATGGATGTCCACGCTTCAGGGCACAGCAATATCCAAGATATAAAGGATATTCTAAAACAGATAAAGCCCACTTACTTTATACCTGTTTATGCTAATCACTTTATGCTAAAAGAAGCAGCCCGCATAGCTTTAGATTCTGGCATTAAAAAAGATCATATTATTGTCCCGGATAACGGATCTGTAATAGAAGTTAGTGAAAGACAAATAAGAGCCCTTGATAAGAAGGTGCCCATAGAATATGTTTTTGTAGACGGATCAGGAGTAGGAGATGTGGGAGAAATTGTATTAAACGACAGAAGAAAGCTGGCTGAAGACGGCATGTTCGTTGTTGTAGCTGTAGTTGATAAAACAACTGGCCGGGTTAAAGGCTCTCCAGACATAATATCTAGAGGGTTTATCTATTTGAGAGAATCAAAAGAGCTTTTATACGAAACTAGAAAAAAAGTAATTGGAATAGTAAATAACGCCACTGGCGGCAACGGAGCTGTCAACTGGACTAATTTAAAAGAGGATATAAAGAATAAACTGGGCGACTTCCTTTTTTCCAAGACCCAACGAAGGCCTATTATACTGCCAGTGTTAATACAAGTATGAAAATAATAAGCGGCATACAACCTACAGGACAAATACATATTGGAAACTATTTAGGAGCTGTTAAACAGTGGATTGGTCTGCAAGAAAAAGAAGATACTATCTTTTTTATAGCAGACCTACATTCTTTAACCGTTTCAGAAGATCCAAACAATCTCAAAAAAAACATTCTCCAAACAGCTGTAGCCTATTTAGCCCTAGGAGTTGATCCACAAAAAAGCATATTCTTTGTCCAGTCAGATGTTAAAGAGCACACAGAATTATGTTGGATATTTAATACTGTTACCCCAATAGGAGACCTGGAAAGAATGACTCAGTTTAAAGAAAAGTCAAAACAGTTTAAAAGCAATATAAATGCAGGGCTTTTAACCTATCCTGTTTTACAAGCAGCTGATATCCTCTTATACAAAGCAGATGCTGTACCTGTTGGCAAAGACCAAGTTCAGCATATAGAATTAAGCAGAATAATTGCCAGAAAGTTTAACCAAAGATTCGGCAAGACATTCAAAGAACCTAAAGCTCTTCTGCCAAAAGTAGGAGCTAAAATAATGGCTTTAAATAATCCTAAGAAAAAAATGTCAAAGTCTTTAGGGCCTGCTTCCTATATATCTGTTTTTGAAAATCCAAAAGAAATCCAGAAAAAGATAATGTCAGCTCAAACTGACAGCGGAAAACAAATAAAATATAGTTTAAAAGGAAAACCGGGGATATCAAACCTTTTAACCATTTACAGCCTGTTCTCAGAAAAATCCGTAAAAGAATTAGAAAAAACCTTTAAGGGAAAAGGCTATTCTTTTTTTAAAAAATCTTTGGCAAATCTTTTAATAGAAAAACTGGAGCCCTTTAGGCGGAAAAGAGAAGAGTATCTTGCCAGAAAGGTTTATGTTGAAGAAACTTTAAAGATTGGAGCTAAAAGAGCCAAAAACATTGCCTCAACCACAATGACAGAGGTGAATAAAAAAGTAGGTTTATTAAGCTAGCTTTTTAATAAAAGAAGCGAGTTCTTTTTTCTTTTTTTCCAACAACTCTTTAGTATCTGCTTCTACGGTTAGCCTCAGCAACGGCTCCGTATTAGAAGATCTAAGATTAAACCACCAGTCTTTGAATTCTACGGTGACCCCGTCCAAGAAGTCCTGTTTGCCGTCTTTGTATTTCTCTTTTGCTTTTTCTATTATTTTCTCTTTATCTTTAACTTTGAAATTAATCTCAGCTGATATTTCGTAAATAAAATATTCTTTTACCATTTCTGAAAGTTTCCTGTTTGATTCTCCAATAATTTTTAGGAAAACTAACAAGGCAATTATCCCAGAATCAAAATAATAATTATCCTTAAAAGAATAGTGCCCTGATATTTCTCCTGAAACAACGCCATTATTTTCAATTAAGCCTTGGCTTACATTAACATATCCAACTTTTGTTCTTATGGGGATTCCCCCCATTTTTTTAATAAATTCTGGGACTGCTTTTGAACATATCAGATTATACGCTACTGCTCTCCCTGGAAACTTCTTTAAGAAATAATCTGCTAAAAACAATAAAGATATATCCCCTCTTACCATTTCCCCTTTTTCGTCTATTAAAAAAATCCTATCGGCATCACCATCAAAAATAACTCCAAAGTCAGCTTTCTCCTCTAACACTTTCCTTTCTATCTGGTCCCCTGATCCTTCTAACAAAGGATTTGGCGAATGATTTGGGAAATTACCGTCTAGATCAAAGTTTAAAGGAATTATTTCAGTAGAAAGACTATCCTCTATCATAGAAATAACCTTTCCAGCCATGCCATTGCCAGCATCAATCACTACTTTGGCAGGATTAATTTCTTGAGGAGAAACAATGGAAAATATATGAGAAATATATTCTTGCCATATGTTTAATTCCTTTATTTCCCCTAAAGTTTCTGTATTTTTAAAATCTTGGCTTACTAAATCAATTAATTCCCTGCCTCTGGCAACATCAAATATTCCTTTCGACTTTCTCTTTATCATTTTAAACCCGTTGTATTCTTTAGGATTATGAGAGGCAGTGATTATTATTCCAGCATCATAATCGAAGTGGACAGTGGCAAAATACATTAATTCAACAGGAACTTCTCCTATGTTATAAACGTCTGCCCCTTGAGACATTATTCCTTTTACCAGGTAAGCATAAAGAGCAGAAGAAGATATTCTCATATCTCTACCCACTACTATTTTTTTAGCTTTAGTATAATTAACAAAAGCCTGGCCTATTTTAAAAGCTGCTTCTTCGTTCAGTTCTCTAGGATAAACACCTCTAATGTCGTAGGCTTTAAATATGTTGACTTTCATATAGATATATTATAACATAATAACATAAAGAAAATCCACATAATTTATGAAAAACTACGAATTAGCCTATTTAATAACTCCGAACTTATCAGACACAGAGGCAAAAACCCTATCAGAAAAAATAACAGGTTTTATTCCAGAGTTGGGAGGAATTACTTTGAACAATCCAAATCTGGAAAAAAGAAAACTAGCATATCCTATTAACAAGAAAATAGAAGCTTTTTTAGTATCTTTAGAGTTTTCTCTTTTACCAGAAAAGATAAAAGATTTAGAAAAAAAGATAATCTCTGAAAACCAAGTTTTAAGACATATAATCGTTACAAAAGCAAAAGAAAAAAAGAGAATCAAAAAAACTCGCAAGCCAATAGATAGTCTGGTGGAGAAAAAGGAAGAAGATATGACTAAGGAGAAAAAGGTCGAGATAGAAAAAATAAGTGAAAAAATAGACGAAATATTAAAATGAACTTAAATAAAGTAATTTTAATAGGAAGACTAACCAGAGATCCCGAACCAAAAACCACGCCTTCTGGGCAAACTGTGTGCAATTTCAGCATAGCTACTAACAGAGTATGGAATCAAAACAACCAGAAACAGGAAAAAACAGAATTTCATAATATTGTTCTCTGGCAAAGATTGGCAGAGATTGCTTCTCAATATTTAAAAAAAGGAAGCATAGTTTTAGTAGAAGGACGACTTCAAACAAGATCTTGGCAGGATCCTTCTGGAAATAAAAAGTATAAGACAGAAATAGTAGCAGAAAGCCTGCAGTTGGGACCAAGAAGCTCAAATCCTTCCCCATCTAGTTATACTCCGAAACAGAAAGAAGCTCCCCAGGAAGATAATATACCAGTGATTGAAGAAGGTAAAGATTCAGCTGGTGACGAGGAAATAGACGTAAAAGATATACCATTTTAATCTATGGATTGTTACTTTTGTCAAAGAAATATAAGAGAGATAGACTTTAAAAATACAGAAGTTCTCAAGAACTTCATTTCTGGCTTGGGAAAAATAAGGCCCAGGAAAAAGACCAATTTCTGCGCTAAGCATCAACGCCAATTTTCAACAGCAGTAAAAAGAGCCCGTCGTCTCGGACTCTTATCTGCTCAAGAAAAATAATAAATCTATTTTAAAACTAAGCTGTTTGGATTACGGCTTTTTTTATTTCCTTAATTAAGGCTGGGTTTTCCCTTAGAAAGGTTTTTACCCCTTCCATACCCTGTCCTAGTTTCTGATCTTTATACTGAAACCAGCTTCCAGATTTTATAACAACTCCTTTTTTAACCCCTGTATTTATTAAATCAGCCACCCAGGAGATACCCTCGTTATAATATATATCAACTTCTGCTGTTTTAAAGGGAGGAGCTACTTTATTTTTTACAATCTTTACCCTTATCCTATTACCTATTATTTCATCTCCTTGCTTTATTTTAGCAGATCTTCTTAACTCAACTCTTACAGAAGAATAAAACTTCAAAGCCATGCCTCCCGGCGTAGTTTCTGGGTTGCCGAACATCACGCCTATTTTCATTCTGGTCTGGTTTAAAAATATTACAGATGTTTTTGTTTTAGCCAACAGAGAAGATAGTTTTCTTAGGGCAGCAGACATTATTCTTGCCTGAAGCCCGATTTGCAGCTCACCTATTTCCCCGGCTACTTCTGCCTTAGGAGTTAAAGCGGCCACAGAATCAACAACAATAACATCTACTTCTCCAGAAGAGGCCAGGGTTTCTACAATCTGCAAAGCCTGTTCGGCAGAATCTGGCTGAGAGATTAAAAGCTCGTCTACGTTTACTCCAATCCTCTTGGCATAATCAGGATCTAAAGCATGTTCTGCATCAATAAAAGCTGCTACTCCTTTCTTCTGGGCCTGAGCTACAACATGCAAAGCTAAAGTTGTTTTTCCAGAACTTTCTTGACCATAGATCTCTACTACTCTGCCCCTGGGGATTCCTCCAACCCCTAAAGCAGAATCTATAGACACAGAGGTAGTTGATATTACATCAACATCAACAGTTGAAACATCTTTAAGCTTCATTATGGCGCCTTCGCCAAAACGTTGCTTTATCTCAGCCACTGCTTCTTCTAAGTTTCTTTTTATGTTTTCTTGTTTCTTCTTCATATTTTTAAAAATTAGTTATACTTTTTCCCAGCCGTCTTCTGTCTCCAACCCTTCTGACTGCTGCATCGTTTCTGCTTCTCCGTAAACCTCTCTCGGCTTAGATCCTTCTGCTGGACCAACAACTCCTTTATCTTCTAAAATATCAATTAGGCGGGCAGCCCTGGCATAACCTACCCTTAACCTCCTTTGCAGCAAAGAAGCTGAAGCTTTTTTTGCCTCTAAGACCAACTTTTTAGCTTCTTCATATAAAGGCTCATCTGTTCCGTTGTTATTATTCCCATGAAAACTTATAGGCCCGTTATTTACCCCTCTATCTAATTCATTGACCAGCTCGTCATCCATGGAAATAGCTTCGTCGTCAAAATTCTCCTCTATGCTGCCCACAACCCTTTTAATCTCTTTGTCTGAAACATAAGCTCCCTGAATTCTTTTTGGCTTAGGGGTTGCAGCTGAAACATAAAGCATATCTCCTGAGCCCAACAGCTTTTCAGCACCAGAAGTATCTATAATGGTCCGAGAGTCTACCTGAGAGGCTACCTGGAAAGTAATTCTGGAAGTAATATTGGCCTTAATTAAACCTGTAATAACTTCAACAGAAGGTCTTTGGGTAGCTACTACCAAGTGAATTCCTACTGCTCTAGCCATTTGAGCCAACCTTACAATTCCAGCCTCAATTTCCCTGCCTTTAGCTGCCATTAAGTCTGCTAATTCATCTATTACAACAATAATAAAAGGTAAAGGGTCTTCCTTTCTATCCAAGGCCTTCGTGTTGAAAGAACTGATATCTCTGGCATGGGCTGCAGCTAAAACCTCAAACCTTCTTTCCATTTCTCCTGTCAACCATTTTAAAGCATTAATTGTCTGTTGGGCAGAATAAATTACTGGACACAAAAGATGAGGCAGTTTCTCGTAAACCGGGAATTCAACTCTTTTGGGATCAACCATTATCAATCTTAAGGTTTCAGGTCCTGCAGATTTGGCAGAAGTGCTTGGCTGGTATAATAAACTTCCTATTAAAGAATTGATAAAGCATGTCTTGCCACTACCAGTGGCTCCAGCTACAAGCAAATGGGGCATTCTAGTTAAGTCAGCATAGATAGGAAAACCAGCAACATCCCTGCCCAGGGCTAAAACTAAATTCATTGGAGACTTTTGAAAACCGTTTGTTTCAACTAAGTTTCTAAGTCTTACTTCAGCTCTTCCCTTATTCGGGACTTCTATGCCAACCAAGGACCTTCCCGGAATAGGTGCTTCTATCCTAATTGGATGGGCAGCTAAAGACAAAGCTAAGTCGTTTGAAAGACCAGTTATTTTAGAAAGCTTAATTCCCTCTGCTGGCTTTAAAGTATACTGGGTAACTGTAGGTCCTATGTTAATTTCAGACATAGTGACGTCAATGCCAAAATTCTGAAAGGTCTTTTTAATAATAGCTGAGTTTATATTAGTATCTCCTGAATTAGGCATCCCTTTGTCAGAACTAAGAAGACTTAAAGAAGGAGGCACATAAGAAAAAACTTTGCCTGTTTTCTTCATTTCTGTTTTTACAGGCTCTGGAGATTCTTCTGCTTCTCCTTTCTTTTTCTCAAAAGGAGGAACCTGCTTAATCTTAAACTTGGGAGCAAATATCTTCCTTATAATAGAAGGTTTATCCGCCGAAACTCCGATGTCCATCGGAGCAGACTTGTCTCCTTCATATCTTTTCTCCTTTTTACCGGAAACACCCAAGAATTTATAGAATATTACTCCTCCTACAACAACAACTGCCAAGAAGATTATAAGGGTTGCCCAGAAGCCCAAGAACCTTGAAAGGGGCCAGCTTATTAAAAATCCAATTATTCCTCCGCTCCTTTCTTGAATATTATATGAACCAAGAATGCCAGCTATCCCAAAAAGCAATAAAAAAACAGCTATCATCACTGGCCAAAATGATTTAGCTGCTCTGTGGAAAAATGTTTCCTCTTCGTCTTTAGAAATTAAAAGAATAACGCCTGCTATTATCAATATTAAGGGAAGAATAAAAACCGTGCTGCCTAGTAAAAAAGTGGCTCCTCTCATAAAATAATCTCCTCCTGTGCTCGCTTTCCCAAAAAAGCTCAAAACTATGACTAAAGCAAGAACAATCATCACAATACCCCAAATAATCTGTTTTACCCCTCCTGGCAATTCAAAAAGCTTTTCTCTCTTTTTCTTTTTTTTCTTTTTCTTTCCCATATATTTATTATAACGTATTTTCAAAAAAAATACAGGAGTTCCCCCTGTTTTATTACAACTCAAAATTAACTAAAAACCCTATTAAAATAAACTCTTCAGAGCATTTATTGCTGATTGAATAGCATTCAACATTGAAGCTATGCCGAAAAAATCCAATTGTTTTGTTTGAACCATGGCTATTTGACCATTGTAAATATTCTGAATTTCTGTCAATGTCAGCGCTCTATTGAATATCATCACGTTGTCTATCAGACCATTAAAGCTATCGCTACCATACGAAATATAAAGATTATTATCTGTAACTTGTGTATTGCCTGT
>CAZNBW010000010.1:0-17302 GCA_964571585.1 uncultured Candidatus Saccharibacteria bacterium
GCGTGTAGCTCAGCTGGTTAGAGCGCGTCACTGATAATGACGAGGTCCGAGGTTCAAATCCTCGCACGCCCACTATGTCAAAAGAACAATATATAACTTCTGAAGGATTAGAAGAAATTAAAAAAGAACTAAATTACTTAAAAAAAGAAAAAACAAGAGAAATAGCAGAACTTATTAAGAATACTGCTTCTTTCGGAGACCTAAAAGAGAATTTTGCTTATCATGATGCAAAAGACAAACAAGCCTTTTTACAGGGAAGAATAAAGGAATTAGAACAGAAGATAAAGAATGCTAAGATAGTTGAGAAAAACCAGTCAGATAAAGTACAGGTTGGTTCCAATGTTACGGTTTTATTAGATGGAGAAGAACAAAAATTCTCAATTGTTGCGTCAGATAGGGTAGATCCTGCCGAAGGAAGGATATCTTATGAGTCCCCAATTGGCAAAGCGCTTTTAAATAAATCAACAGGCCAAGAGTCAGAAATGGAAATAGTTGGGAATAAAGTAAAATACAAGATATTAAAGATAGAATAAAACTATTGACACACTTCTTTATTTTGTTAATATTGAAATAGAAGACGATGGCGCAGAAAGATGCGTTATCGCAGCCGGGGCCGTAAGAGTTGATCTTACGGCCCGTTTTATTTACCCCGTAAACGGGGTTTACTTTTTCACAATATCTGGTATAATGCATTAATTAGGGGCTCTTAGTTCAGTTGGCAGAACGCCTCATTTGCAATGAGGAGGTCGCCGGTTCGAATCCGGCAGAGTCCACGGAGTTAAAAAGCTACCTTTTTAGGTAGTTTTTTGTTATAGTGAAATATATGAAAATAGATTCAGCAATTTTTTATACCGAAGACTTAAACAGGACCATTACATTTTATAGAGATAAAATTGGTTTAGAAGTTGATTATATCCAAAAAGACAGATTTGCCTCTTTTAAGTTTGAGAATGGAAAATTGGGCATTAAACAAGCAAAAGAAAAAAGAGAAGTTCCGGGCTGCCAAACTGTGTTTATTGAAGTAGAAGACATTAGAAAAACATATAACCAATTTAAGGCAAAGGGTATAAATCTTAGAAAGGAATTAACCAAAGAGGATTGGGGTACTAATTTTAGCTTTCTTGATCCTGATGGCAATAAGGTTCAATTTGTTTCTAAATAAGTAGAATAATATGAAAATAGTTATTTGTGCCAGTATGTCTGCCTGTAAAAAAGTAATGGAAATTAAAGAAGAATTAGAAGGGGCAGGCCATAAGGTTATTATCCCATCTGGAACCGAAGATTATGCTAATGGTTCTTTGCCGCCAGAATCCTGGAAAGAAAGTGTTGCTAATAAGATAGACGGGGATTTATTAAGGAGATACTTTAATGAAATAAAGGAATCAGATGCTATTTTAGCAGTTAACATTGATAAGAACGGGGTAAAAAACTACATAGGCGGCAATACTTTTCTAGAAATGGGATTTGCTCATGTTTTGAATAAAAAGGTGTTTTTACTGAACAATATTCCAGGTATTGGTTATAAAGATGAAATTATAGCGATACAGCCTATCATATTAAAGGGGGATTTAAGTAAAATAAGCTGATTTCAACCTCTCCCAAACCTATAATTCCTGTATAATGCGGTTCCAACAGATTGTTGTAGGGTCTACAAATATATCGCCAAGAAGGTGATTTTTTGCTAGGATGAAATAAAGTTGAAATTAACATAATTATCTACAAGTTATGATATATATTGCAGGGGATAAACACGGACACAAAGCGATTACTCTTTTAGAAGATTATTTAAGAGACCATGATCTTGGATACAAGAATCTTGGTGTAAAAAATAAAGACGAAGATATGAAGCTTGAAGATATAATTCCTAAGGTTATTGGAAAAGTAAAGGAAGATAAGAAAAATAAGGGAATTTTGAGCTGTGGAACGGGTGTAGGGGTAGAGGTCGGAGCAAACAAGTTTCGCGGTATTAGGGCATGCTTGGCGACAGATGAAAAGATAGCTGAATGGTCAGTCGTGTATGATAATTGCAATGTATTATGCCTTGTTGGTTGGAAAACCGATAAAAGAAAAATCAACAAAATTTTAGATGCTTGGCTTAACGCAGAATATGATGGTAACGAAAGAAGACTCAGAATGATGGAAGTTTTTGACACATTCCGCTAATTTAAGATTCTAACCCCAAAACTAAATCATCTCCTCTCGAGGCGGACAGGTACTAAAGTCCACGAAGTTAAAAAGCTACCTTTTTAGGTGGTTTTTTGTTAGAATAAAATATAAATATGTTTAATCAAGACAATAAAGAAATAGAGGACGAAAATATAATTTATGTTTTTATTGACGCATCGAATTTGTGGGGAGCGATAAAAGCAAAGGGCAGATTTTTAAATCTTGAAGAAACAATAAAATATATTAAAGAAAGTTTTAATGGCGTTGATATTAAACCCTTTTATTATGCAGCCTATCCTGGAGAAGGAACAAGATCTTATAGTCTAGACAAAAAACATAAGTTTTTTACATACTTGAAAAGGGGCTTAGGATTTGCGGTAATAAAAAAAGAGCTAAAAAGAATTAGTATCACAGACGAAGGCGATGAATCTATAGAAGAAAAAGGCAATATGGATGTAGAGATTACCATTGACGCCCTTCATCATTTCAAAAAATATAATATTGCAGTATTTTTTACTGGTGATTCTGACTTTTTAGCACTTGTAACTTATTTGAGGAATCACGGAAAAAAAGTATTTATCTTTTCTTCTAAAAATAATATATCTCAGGAACTAAGAACAGGAGCCGATGGATACGTTGATATTTTGGATATTGAAAAGATATGGGGTAAAAAATTAAAATATAGGGCAGAACTAGAAAAGGAACGCAGAAAATTATGAACGAAAACAACCCTCCTCGCGGAAGGTTGTTCTTGGATGTTATACCTTTTCAGTTCATGGTAAACCGAAAGACATTATCAGTATAGCAAATTGACACCTTTTGTCAAGTTGATAACCTCTTCCAATCTCTTAATTCTTCTATTTCTAACCCAAAACCAAAGTTCGAAAGTCATCTACTAAAGTCCACAAATCTATCTCAAGCTCGCTTTACATTTTTAGATATTTATGATAAAGTTGTTTTAGTTTGAAATAGTAACTTAAAAATCTATAAAGAATGAAAGGGTATACTTATGAATAAGACAAAACTTGGCAAAGTAAGAGAGGTCGCATTGCATGTGGTGGAGATAAATTCTCATTATTATTCTGATGAACTAATTGATTTAGTTCCATCAGAATTACTGAATATCAATTTGACAGATGAGAATCTCCACGAAACAGGAATCAAGATTGATAAAATTCGTTTCCAAAAGGAAGCAGAATTTGCTTTTATGGTTAGTCTGTCTTATGAGGGGGCAACCGAAGAACAAAAGAGAAAACTATCAGTAATGTTGAATAATGATGTCGGTGCTTTATCAGAAAAAGAAGAGATCAAAAGACGAGAAATTCGTTTCTTATCTAATCTTGCACAAACGATAATCCATCAATAAGAAGGGGAAAGAAATGACAGAAAAGATTTTAGCTCTTATTCGTGAGTTATTATCACAGCACTTAGAACTACCGTTAGAAAGAATAACGGAAGAAACAGAAGTGCCAGACCCAGAAGGTTTAATGATAGTAGTCAATCATAGAATAGGGGAGTCTTTTAAGATTCCTCACGATGTTAGCCCTTTAAAACCCATTACTCTGGAGAAGCTAATAGAGTTCAATAAGCCCTGAAACACGGGCTTTTTTATTTCTACATTCAAAACCAAAGCTCGGAAGTCATCTCCGCTCAAGGCGGACAGGTACTAAAGTCCACAAACCTAATCTCAAAAATCAAACTTGACAAAATTCATGTTTTTGGTAGTATAAGTTATTGAAAAAAATAGTAGCTTTTTAAAAAGTAAATATTGTATAGAATTTCAGAAAGGAGAAAAGAATGAAAGCTGGAACCAAAATTTTGTTATTTGTGTTTGTTGTGGTAGGAATGATTTTCTGTGAAGGATGCGTCGTGGCTGAGAAAGAAGTAAAACAAGGCATTTATTCAAAAACAGAGATGAGATTAGGCGTTGATACGGTTGTATATAAAGCTGACTTGGGGAAAAATATAAAAACCACCCCGGTTCACCCAGATGACCCCTCGTTTTTATCGGGAGAAACAGCAACAGGGCCTGACAGCTATGATGTTGATAATCTCAACTGGGCACCTATTGCAGGTTTATTCGGTTCAATCGGAAGTAAAAACTTAAGGCTTGTTGGCGGCGTATCTGGCAGGTGGAATATGCTGCATTATGAAGATGACTATCGAGAAGGATTTCACAGCACTAAGCAGCAAGTTTCTGACTTAAGGCCGAAATCCGATGGTTCTTTTGTTTTTACCCAGTTGGTGCCAGACGCCTTCACCTTTATTCCGTCTGTAGGACTTGAGGCAGAAATCAGTAATCTTACAATAGGGGCAAATGTGGGCTTTCCTTATATGGGTTGGGAAGCCAGATCAGGCCACGATAGATGGGGTTCCTGGGAAACTGCTCAAAAAGACTCTTGGAAAGGTTTTGGCACAAGGTATAGTGGAACCATAGGTTTCAACTTAAATAATGAGAATGATAAACTTTTCATTTCTGTTTTTCAAGAAGAATACAAAGCTAAGTTTGCCGGTGATAAGGCTAAAATATCCGGCCTTGGCGCTCTTCTTATCTATGTTCACAGATGGTAAAACCACATAGGCTCTTAATAATTATTATTGAGAGCCTTTTTATAACCCTTGATTTTTAATTAAAAAAGTTTTAAATTAGAAAAAACTATAACCGTTCTTTAAAAACTAAATATTAGGAGATAATCTAATGAAAACGATAAGAATAATTGTACCAGCTTTTCCAGAAATAAATATTTTTACCAGACAAGCAAGAAAAACCACTGCCTTGGGTCCAATCACCTTAGCCACTGTTATAAACAAGATGGGAGAATATAGGGTAGAGGTAATTGATGAGAATAATTACAACGGCCCCAGAGACAGCAATAGACTGGCAGATCACGCTGTCCTTCAAAAAGATAACCCTGCCGTACTTGTTGGATTTTACTGCGGACTTACCAGCACAATGGAAAGAGTTTGGCAAATAGCTAAGTTTTACCAAGGCCTAGACGTTCATACTATTGCTGGGGGTTGGCATGCTCATTACTGCCCAGAAGAAACATTAAATCATAACATTGATGTTGTTGTTCATGGAGACGCAGAGCTAATTATTAGAGAACTCATTAAAGCCTTGATGAGTAAAGATTCTTTGGATAAAATTCCTGGCATTTCCTTTAAGGCAGATGGAAAGATTCGGTCAAACAATCCCTATATACTTGAAAACAAAGATATGGATAATACCCCTTATCCAGACTTTAGCCTTTTAGGATTTGCTAAGGTTAAAATCTATCCAATAGGTCGAATCAAAGGCTGTAGCATGAACTGTGAGTTTTGCAGTGTTAAAGGAAAACCCAGATATGCTTCTGCTGAACATTTATTTAATACAGTTAAATGGCTGGTAGAAACAAGAAAGGCCCGGCACTTCTTTATTGTAGACGATAGGCTGGAACAAGACCTAGGAGGAACTATGAAATTCTTCAAGATGATACATCATGAATATGGAAATAGACTTTCTTTCACGGTCCAGATAAGGCTGGAAACCGCGAAGAATATTCCTCTTTTGGAAATTATGAAAAAAGCAGGAGTAAGGTGCGCCTGTATTGGCTACGAGTCTCCAATTGATGAAGATCTTAAGGCAATGCGTAAGGGTTATTTATCTTTAAACATGATTGAATGGACTAAAACCTTACACCGTTATTTCTGGATTCATGGAATGTTTATTGTAGGATATCCTCTAAAAGAAGCACAAAGTTCAATTACTGCCAAAGAGATAGTTAAGAGATACAAAAAGTTTATTAGAAAAGCTCGCATTCATAGCATCCAGGTCTTGCTCCCAGTTCCAATAGTTGGAACAGATCTGAGAAAAAGGCTGAAAGACAGAATTTTTCCCTTAGATATTGTCCCCTGGAAAATGTATGACGGAAACTATCCTTGCTTTAAACCGAACAATATGAGCGTGAAAGAGTTCCAATTGGTTGGCATAAAAATAATGAAAGGTTTTTACCAAAAGATAAGCTTAGTAAGAATAGGTATTCGAACTATTGTTTTCCCTGTGGATTTTTTCATAAGGGGATGGGGCAAATGGCACCTGGGCTGGAAAAAAGCAGTGATTAATTATTCAGGCCATATTCTTGTTAGATCTTGGCTTAGAAAACAAAAAGATAAAAAATTTCTTGAAAAGCTTGGATAATCAGAGGCCTTGCTACAATGCAGGGCCTTTTTTATTGTAATCTTGGAAAAATAAAGTTATTATAAAAATAAGCTATAATTAAATAATAAATATCATGAAACAAGCAATTAGAAATTTTCCAAAACAGCTAAAGTTTTCCCCAGAAGTTGAAAACAAACTGCCTCACGCCAAAAAGTTTATTGTATCTGGAATGGGAGGATCCCATTTAGCAGCCGACTTAGTAAAAACCTGGAATCCTTTTTTTGATATAACTATACATCATGATTACGGACTACCCTCAATGCCGGGCAATTTGAAAAACTACCTAACAATTATCAGCTCTTACTCTGGCGACACAGAAGAAGCATTGAACGGATTTAAAAAAGCTGTATCAAAAAAGTTGCCAGTAGCTGCAGTTTCTATCGGAGGAAAGCTTTTAGAGTTAGCTCAAAAATATAAAAAGCCCTTTATTAGAATACCAGACACTGACATTGAACCAAGATCCGCTTTAGGATTTAGCGTAGTTTCTTTGCTTAAAATGATGGGCCAGGAAAAAGCTCTCTCTGAGATTAAAAAGGTTTCGTTTAATATGGCAAACCTTGAGAAAAAGGGCAAGGCTTTGGCCCAAAGATTAAAAGACCATATTCCGGTCATATATACCTCTACAATTAACGGCCCTATTGGATATAACTGGAAGATAAGATTTAATGAGACAGGCAAAATTCCTTCTTTTTATAATACCTTTCCAGAACTTAATCATAATGAAATGGTTGGATTTGACAGAGAAGGAGAAAGCAGAAAGCTTTCTGATAACTTTTACTTTATCCTTATTAAAGACAAAAAAGATCATAAGCGTAATTTGCTAAGAATGGATATTTTAAAAAACATCTATGAAAATAAAGGGTTAAAAGTTGAGGTTATTGAGTTAGCAGGAAAGAGTATATGGGAAAAAATGTTTACCTCTTTAACCTTAGCTGACTGGGCAGCTTATTACACTGCTCAGATATATAGTCTTGAGGCCGAGGAAACCGAGATCATAACTAGGTTTAAAGCAATAATCAAAGAAAAAGGCGGGGTGCTATGAAAACTGGATTGGTAATTGTTGCTCATCCGGATGATGAAACAATTTGGATGGGAGGAACTATTATTCTACAAAAAGATATAAAATGGACAATACTATCTTTATGCAGAAAAGATGATAAAGACAGGGTTCCAAAGTTTAAGAAAGTTTGTAAGTTTTATAAAGCTAAAGCAATAATTTCTGACTTAGAAGACGAAGGAATAATGAATATTAAAAAAAGTTTACCGGAAATAGAAAAGCGTATCTTAAAAGAAATAAAGAAGAAAAACTTTACATACATTTTTACTCATGGCTATAATGGAGAATACGGACATTGCAGACACAAAGGAGTCCATTTGGTTGTGAAAAAGTTGGTTGAAAATAAAAAGATGGTCTGCGATAAATTATTTTTCTTTGCATATAAGCTTAGCTCTAAAAAAAAGGTTGTTAATCAAACCGAAAATCTAGACTTAGTTTTTAATTTAAACAAAGAAACATTAAGAAAAAAAAAGTATATTATTAAAGATCTATACGGCTTTTCTAAAAACTCTTTTGAGAATGTAAGCTGTTTAGTAAAAGAAACATTTTATGAAAATACTGGTTCTTTACGAACATCCAAATAACCTAGGCAGCATGTCTATCCAAGGCAATCTTCTATATAGGGGCCTTGTTGAAAATGGAATTAACTGCAAGGCATGTCATTATCACTATAGAAAGAAAGAAAAGGAATGGTATTATAAAATATTTAAGCCAGATGCTGTTATTGGTATTGGCTGGTGGGTTGATACACCTACTATTGTTGAAGGTCCTATTAAATTTGGCCTTCAACCAGTACCGTGGCTTTTGGCAGACGGTTGGGTAGCTAATTATCATCAAACATTAGGTGACCTGCCTTTGGTTTTAACTACCTCTCAATGGGTAAAAGAAACCTATCAAAGAGACGGAGTTGATGTGAAAAACTTTGAAGTTCTGCACGTTGGTTATGATGCCAAAAAGTTCAAGCCAATGCCTAATAATGATCCAGGGGTTCAAGAAATAAAGAAGATGTACGGGGTTAAAGAGGATGAAAAAATGATTTTAACTGCAGGGGGAGATGCCACTTCAAAAGGAGCCCAGGAAATGATTAGGGCGTTAGCTAAGATAGATAAGCAATTTCCAAACTGGAAATACGTTTGCAAATCAACCGCCAGCAAGTGTGCCAGAGATCATCACAAAGAAGAGCTTGCTTTAATTAATGAACTAAGACTTGATCAAAATAAAGTTGTCTATGTTGAAGATGATTTTCATCATGATTTTATGCCTTATCTATTAAATGCTGCAGACATATATGCGGGGCCAAGCAGGTTAGAAGGATTCGGCATGATACAAATGGAAGCAATGGCCTGCGGAACTCCTGTAATATCTATAGATGCAATGGGACCCAAAGACACAATTATACACGGCAAAACAGGTTTTTTAGCTAAAGTAGGCTCAACTGTTGATTTAACAGAAGAATGGGTTAGTAAAGAAATGGGCTTTAAAGAAGTTTTTAGAATGAAGTTTGACAAGCCGAAAACATTAGCCTATAGGGCAGATGCTGATGACCTAGCTAAATATACTTTGCAATTATTATCTGATGATAAACTAAGAGAAAAGATGGGAGAGCAGGCAGCTGAACATGCTTTAAATAGTTTTCAATATCAAAACTTAGCCAAAAAATGCATTGATCTATTAAAAACAAAGCTTAATATTTCTTAAAAGAAGGGGACCCTTTTCTTTTTTAAACATTCTGAGGCAAATAGATAGGCTCCTGCGGACCATGATTGGAAAGCTACTCCTTTTGGTTTGCCAGTTCTTCCATCTAACCATTCATTAAACTCCCATTCCATATCCTTTCCTAGCCGAACAGCTTTTGTTAAAAGATTAAATTCTTTCTTAGCTTTACTATACTGTTTTGCTTTAACTAAAGCTGTAATATAAAAACCCCCTATAAAAGGCCAGATACCAGCATTCAAATATTGGTAAGAGTCTTTGGCAGAGCATTTTGAAAAATACGAATGCCATTCTTTGTCTTCTTTTTTAATTGGAGGATATATGGCTTTACAAGGATAAGGCCTATTTATTTTTTCTTTGTCTATGTGATTAAGTATGCTTTTTGAAATTGCCGGAGTGGCTAATCCGGAAATAATCGTTAAAAGATTGCCCAAGGTATCAAACCATTCTTCCTGTTCTCTGTCGCCATCATGGTTTTTCCAAACCCAAGGAAGATAATAACCGAGGTTTTTGTCATATGAAGATAAATATTGTTCTATCTCTCCGTTAATAACTCTTTTTATTCTATTTGCTAACACATCTTTTTTATACATTTTAAGAACTGCATAATAAAGAGCATGAGTGTTTATTGTTCTGCCGTATTTATGAGGAAAAGCATCCTGCCAGTCCATTGTAGGCTGTTGAGCCAAAAGATTATCTTCGTTCGGATCCTGATAAGAAAGCCACAAGAATGCCTTATCTATATTCTTCTTATATTTTCTTAAAAGAGATTTATCTTTATATGACTTAGCAAATGCATAATGACCTATTAGATACCATAAAGTAGAATCAATTGTATTAAAAGTAATTTCTGATTTACGGTCTAAATCATAAATACCTACGGCGTTTGGTATTTGGCCGTTTTTTGACTGGTTTTTACTTAAGGAATTTAAGCTTTTTTGAAAAGCGTTTTTAAATTTATCTTCTATTAAGCAAGCGCCTAAGGAAGTTACCATGCTGTCCCTTGCCCAAAGGCCCTCATATCCACCAGGCAGTCCTGAAGCATAAAAACCTATCGGTCTCGAGCAGTGTTCTAAAACTTTTATTGCTTGATTGTATATTTTGTTCATATCTCTTTTGTTATATTCTTTATCTGCTTGTCTTCAAATGAAAGACGAGCCATTAGGTAGCAGACTGTTGATTCAGCTCCTTCATTTAGGTTTAAATCATACTGGCCAAGTCCATCATGGCATCCTCCGGTTACTTCATCATAAACCATGAGTCCTAAATGGTTCTTGCCTAAAAACCACTGGAATGCTTTTAGAGCATCTTGAAGATGCTTTTTATTCTTAGTAATTTTGTAGGCCGCTATCTTTGTCTGCACCATGGTGGCTGTATCTTCTGGCTGCTGGTCAAAATATGATCTTTCCTTGTGTCTGACATACCAGCCTTTTTGTCCTATTGGAGAATAATAATCTGAACCAAAAGTTACCGAATCTAGAAATTCAAGCGAGG
Organism: uncultured Candidatus Saccharibacteria bacterium; assembly: GCA_964571585.1. Taxonomy (GTDB): domain Bacteria; phylum Patescibacteriota; class Minisyncoccia; order Minisyncoccales; family GWA2-38-27; genus CAZNBW01. The sequence continues at coordinate 10,629 of CAZNBW010000010.1, forward strand.
ACTGAGCAATATCAAGATACTTTTTATTCTTTAAAAGATCGTAAGCCAAGAACAGTGCCTCCGGTAGTTTGCTGTTAGAATAAGTAAGACTGTTTTCAAACCAATACCAGTTATACGATGCATTATTCTCATAAAGTTCTACTAAAAGATTAGCTAAGTTTTTCATCTTGCGTTCAAGTTTAATGCTGGGATGCCCCTTTAAGTAAAAATACAAGCCGTTTATTGTAAAAGCTATTGATCGGGGAGCTTTTATATTCTCTATTAAAGGCAGAGCTTTTTTAAAGCATTCTAAGGCTTTTTTCTTTATCTTATTTGGCAGATAATCCTGGGCTGTTATGTATCCTAAAGACCATAAGGTTCTACCCTGTACGTCTTCTTCTGTTGTTCTGTCTTTTTCTTTTTTGGAAGAAACAATATTAGTAAAAGTTCCGTTCTTTCTTTGGCAGAAGGTTATAAAGTTGATATAAGTTTGCATTAGTCTTTCCAGTTCTAATGACGGATTATCCTTATAATGCATTGCGCAAGCAATTAAGACCCTGGCAGCATCATCTAGGCTGTAGCCGAAACGCTTTTCCGGGTTGCTGTAACGGGCATGCTGAATTATCCCAAAGTTATCTGTTAACCTTATAACATGATCGAGCTTAATTTCCGGCAGTTTATTCTTTTCCTCTTCTATTTTTATAATCTTCTGATAAAGCTTAAAGTATGACTCTGCTACATTGGGCCAGATCATTTTCCTAGTTTCCTTATATGCTTTAGCCCCCATCAACTTTAGGTCTTTTTCGTTTGACAAGATCTTTACAATTGCCTTTGATACTTGGCTTGGATTGCGAAAATTAACAAAAACCCCGTTATTATTGTTTATAACGTACTTTGCGTATTGGGTCGGCGTAGTAACTACCGGCCTGCCCACACCTAAAGCATATGAGAGCGTTCCGCTTACTGATTGGTTGCGGTCAATGGACGTTGATATATATATATCTGTAGCTTTTAAAAACCTTATTATTTCTTCTAAGCTGATATATTTGTTATAGAACTTTACATTATCCTTTAATTCCAGCTTTTTAACTTCTTTTTGGAGAAAGTTCCTGTATTTTTCACCGTCTATTTTTCTAACATTAGGATGAGTTTCACCAATTACTAAATATACAATATTGGGAAACTTCTTAATAACCTTTGGCAAGGCTCTGATAGCGTATTCAATTCCCTTGTTTTTGTTTATTAATCCAAAGGTGGAAATAATAATCTTATTTTCTAATCCAAGATTTTTTTTATACGCCTTACTCTGCTCATAGGTTACCTGGGGTATGCCGTGAGGGATGTAGAATATCTTGTACTGGGGCACATTATATTCTTCTGCCAGTATCTTCTGGGAGATCTTGTTCATTACCACTATTGCTTTAGACTCTGCTGTTATTTTTCTAACAACTCTTTTTAATCCTTCTTCTGCTTTAGGAATAACAGAGTGAAAAGTAACAACAGCTGGTTTCTCCAGGGCCTGTAAAAAAGGTATTATATAGTCTCCCCATTTTCCTCCAAAAAGACCAAACTCATGCTGGACATTAACAAGCTTTATAGCCTTGGAGTCATTTATCTTTTTGGCAAGGGAAACATAGTTTTCCAGTTCTGTGGCTGCCATCTGATTCACCACGCTGCCGTTATAGTTATATATACTTGTAGGCAGTTCATTCAAAGCACAAACCTGGGCTTTTACAATAGGGTTAAACTTTCTATTAAAAGCTGTTGTAAGGTCTTGGGTAAAAGTGGCTATTCCGCATTCTCTGGGCGGAAATGTAGATATGTGCAAGATGTTATTAAACTTGCTTTTTTTCATAGAATTAGACGCTTTTCTTTAATTCTTTGAGCAAAGCATCTATTTTAATTTTAGCCACAGAAATTCTTGTGTCTGCAGCGCCGTAATAGATATATAAATTATTATTGAATAGGGCAGTGCCTGAAGGAAAGACTACGTTTGAAACAAAGCCCTGTTTTTCCCATTCTTCTGTTGGAGAAAACAATGGTTCTTCCAATCGTCCAATAACTTTTAAGGGATTATTTTTATCCAACAGGGCGGCTGAGGCATAATAGATCCGGGCTTTGTTTAATTCTTCAACAGTATGAAAAATAATGAGCCAGCCCATTTTTGTATAAATTGGAACAGCTCCTCCGCCAATATTCCTGGATTCAAACCAATATTTATTTTCTAGCACAACGAAATGGGAAATATTTTTGATATAGTTTTTCCAAAAGGATTTATCTTTCAACTGTTTAAAATCCTTGAAACAAATTAACTGAATATCAGGCAAAACTCTAATTAACATTGCATAATTACCGTTAATCTTTCTAGGAAAAAGAAAAGCGTCTTTAAACCAGATTTTTACATCTTCTCCTGCCATTTCTTCATAATAGGCCTGAAACATAGAATAGCGATCTTTAAGTCTTTGTTCTCTAAAAAGTTTTCCTGCTTCGTCATATTTCATTAAGGGACTGATTATTCCTTCTTTTTTAAAGATTTTTAGGTCTTTGCTGGTTGCCAGACAGGTTAAAGAATTTTTTCCGTCGTGGGCAACATAAGTTAAATAAAAAGTGCTGCCAATTTTAACTATTCTGGGATCTTCAACTCCTTTTCTTTCATAATCATAATTATCAAATATTATCGGCCGCTCACCCCTTTCTATAACCTTGGTAGGCCCTTTTAGTTTTGCATAGCCAATGGTTGATTTACCGTTGTCTGCAATGGCGCGGTAAAACATATGAACAAACTGACCGTCTTGATAAACAGCTGGGTTTAAGACAGCTGTTTTTTCAAATTCCTTGTCAGTGGGTTCCAGCACAGGGCCCATTTTTTTTACTTTAAGGCCTTGTTTTTTTACATCTCCCTGTTTATTATATTTTTTCCACAGGCTTTCAAAAAAATTCTCCATTATTTGATTATACATTAAAAAGGGTTGACATTACAAGCAAGACAAGAGACAATAGAATAAAGATCAAGGTCGTTTTAATAGATTTTTATTTCCAAAAAATATGACTTTAATTATTTGGATAGTTGCAATTATAGTTGTTGTTGCGGTTGCGATTTTCTTTTTAAGAAAAGGTAAAGGATCTGGACAAAGACCAGCACCGCCAACTGCTCCAACACCACCTTCGACGCCACCGACACCCCCGCCTGTTCCTCCATCACCACCTTCACCGTCAGGACCGCCATCACCACCGCCTCCTCCCCCTAGTTCTAACATACCATCAGATTCAGACATAGATTCAATGGTGTAAAATAAAGGCGCAGCAAATTAATATTATGCTGCGCTTTTTTATTGCTTACTTTTCTTCTTTTTGGTCTTTTTCACGCTGAATAGCGTCATATATTTCTCTCCGGTGAACCGGAATATTTTTCGGAGCCGTAATACCTAAACGAACCTTGTCGCCCCTAACATCAACTATGATAATTTCGACATCATCGCCGATCATTATTGATTCATCTCTTTGCCTGCTTAATACTAACATTTTAGACTCCTTTCAATTTAATAATTTGGGTATATTTGTAAAGCAACTGATTAAACTTTAGCAGATTATAATAATATTGTCAAGCACTCTGGATTTATTTTTTTTTATGTATATAATAGATATAATAATATGAACAAAAGAATCTGGATAAAAGAAACTATAAATAATATAGGCGAGCCAGTAAAAGTTGCTGGCTGGGTGCATTCTGTAAGATCCCACGGCAAACTCATATTCATTGACCTTCGTGATATGACAGGTTTTTTACAGTTGGTTTCAGATGAAAAAACTGCCAAAGATATAAAGCCAGAATGGGTGATACAAACAGAAGGCAAAATTCAAAAAAGACCTTCTAAAATGATAAATCCTAAGTTTGAAACAGGAAGTATAGAAATGCCTGTAGACAAGTTAGAGGTATTGAATAAAGCTAAGACCATACCTTTTTCTGTTGATGGAGAGGGTTATGATATTTCAGAGGAGAAGAGAATGAAATACAGGTATATAGACTTAAGAAGACAAAGAATGAAAAAGAACATGATGGAAAGGCAAAGAATCATTAAGTTTATACGTGACTTTCTGCAGACAAGAGATTTTGTTGAAATAGAAACCCCCATACTAACCAAATCAACTCCGGAAGGAGCCCGTGACTTTGTTGTTCCTTCCCGTTTGCAAAAGGGAAAGTTTTATGCTTTGCCTCAAGCTCCTCAGCAGTACAAACAACTCTTGCAGATAGCTGGCATAGAAAGATATTTCCAAATAGCCAGATGTTTCAGGGACGAAGACCCAAGAGGGGACAGACAGCCAGAGTTTACTCAGCTAGACCTGGAAATGTCTTTTGTAGAACAGAATGATGTAATAGAAACAACAGAGAAACTATTTATTGATTTAGTTAAAACCCTTTATCCTGAAAAAAAGATTCAGGAAATTCCTTTCCCAAGAATATCTTTTGAAAAAGCAATGAAGAAATATAACACAGACAGACCTGATCTCAGAAAGGACAAAAATAATAAAGATCTTTTAGCTTTTTGCTGGGTTTCAGATTTTCCTTTCTTTGAAAAAGATGATAAAGGTAAATGGACTTTTACTCACAATCCTTTTTCAGCACCCAAGCCAGAGTTTATGAAGGATTTATTAGATAAAAAGAATATTAAGAACATTCTAACAACACAGTATGATATTGTTTTAAACGGCTCAGAAATAGGAGGGGGCAGTATTAGGAATCATAAGCCAGAGACCTTAGAAGCGGTTTTTGAGATAATCGGCTACAAGAAGACAGAAATTAAAAATACCTTTGGCCACATGATAGAAGCTTTTCGTTACGGAGTCCCGCCCCACGGCGGGATAGCTCCAGGCCTAGACAGGTTTATCTCAATTATTCAAAAAGAAGATAACATCAGAGAGGTTATTGCTTTTCCCAAGACAGGGGACTGCCGAGATCTGATGATGGATTCACCGGCTGACCTTTCGGAAAGACAGTTAAAAGAATTAGGAATTAGATTAAAGAAATGAGGTATAAGATTTTAATAATTTCATTCTTAGCATTCCTCCCTATCTGGTGGGGAGTTAATGCTTTATCTTCAAACATGGAGGACTTTTTATTTGTTAGAGAAATAACCCAAAATCCTAATATTCTAAATGCCAGGGCAAACTACAGCATAAGCCAGCTTACTCTAAGCAAGGTTATAACAGAGAAAAACCTTAAAGAGAAACTGGAAAGTTTAGACATTGATGCTGATTCTATTATTATTGTTGATTCTGGCAAGGTTATCTTTGAAAAAGATTCTTTCCAAACTAGGCCAATTGCTTCTTTGACAAAACTAATGACAGCTTTAGTGATTTTTGATCTAGATGAAACATATAATCTTTCTGACGTGATAAAAGTAAACAAAAAATCTATTGAGCAAGATGGTGATTCTAGTTTAAGAATAGGGGATAGTGTTTCAATAAAAGATCTTTTACGGATAATGCTGGTTGAGTCAAGCAATGATGCAGCTTATGCAATAACCCAGCCAATAGGCCAAGAAGCTTTTGTTGATATAATGAATGCTAAGACCAAAGAGCTTGGACTAAACAATACTTATTTTATTAATTCAACAGGCCTAGATCCGGATGATCCTCTAAGAGCCAGAAACATATCTAATGCTTCTGATTTGTCTAAACTAACAGAGTATATTCTAAATAATCATGTTCAGATACTTGAAATAACAACTGATACTTCCGGAAACACTAATGATCTTTTAGAAGAGTACCCTGAAATAGTAGGAGGAAAAACAGGCTGGACTCCTTTGGCTGGAGGATGCCTGATTGTTATAACTCAAAAACCTGAAGGAGGACACTATATCAGCATTATCTTAGGGGCCAAAGACCGTTTTGCTGAAATGCGCAAAATCCTAGACACTCTAAGATAATTTGTGTGAAGCCTGGCTTCACACAAACTTAGAGGCTTGTTTTTTTAGTTAAATATGGTATTATTTAAGATTGGGTTAGTTTTTTAACAAGTAAATATAGACAGAATTTTAGAAAGGAGAAAGAAATGAGAGGAAAAAGAAGACTTACTGGTTTGTTTTTAATAATAACAGGGGTGATAGCGGCGGTACCGACAATAATGCTTTTTGTTTTTCCAAAATATCTGCCCGAATCAAAGATTGGGTTAGAAATTTTCAGAATAACTATTTTTTTAATCACCGGCATTAGTACGGGAGCATGTCTTGCTCTGGTTGATAAATCAACTATAAAGCTTCCATTTATATTTGCCTGTTCCTTGATTGGCATTATGATCACTTCATTTCTTTTGTGGGCTTCTTCAGGCCTATTAGTTCTTCTAGCTGCAGCAAGTATAACAGTACTACCGCCCATTAGCGCTTCCCTTTTTATATTTAGAGGATGCCAATTTATGTTTTTCCGCAGCTATTTCTGATAAGGATGAAAAATAAGGATACAAGAAAATAAAAAATTCTGTGTCCTTTTTTCTTTTAAGGTTGTCTTTTTATTTAGTTTATGATAGAAAGACATATCAAGAAGAGAGTTTTGTATTGAACATTAAAAACCAAAGAACAGAAGGAGAAATAAAATGAAGAAAAAAATTGCGGGTTTAGTATTGATGGTAGCGGCAATAGCTATAGTGTTGGTTGGATTTATCCTGCCACAGTATTACAAATATGTACCAACTATGGCTA
>CAZNBW010000011.1:0-11496 GCA_964571585.1 uncultured Candidatus Saccharibacteria bacterium
TATGTTAATAGATACCCATGCTCATCTTAATTTTAAGGCTTTTAATAATGACTTTAATAAAGTAATCAGGCGTTCTTTGTCTGAAGATGTCTGGATGATAAATGTTGGTTCTAAATACGATACAAGCAGAAAAGCAGTAGAAATCGCCGAACAGTATGATTCTGGTGTTTTTGCCTCTATTGCCTTGCACCCTATTCATGCCAGGGACGAAGAGTTTAATTTAGAAAGGTATAAAGAGTTGGCCAAGTCAGATAAGGTAGTGGCAGTAGGTGAGACAGGTCTTGATTATTTTAAAGATTACGCCTTATTTAAAGACAAGCAGAAAGAAGTCTTTTTAAAACATTTGGAATTAGCTAAAGAATTAAACCTGCCAGTTATTATTCACTGCCGTATGGCTCACGAAGACACGATTAAGATGCTGGCTAAACATAATATTTTAGGCGTGATTCACTGCTTTACTGGGAGCTGGGAACAGGCTAAAAAGTATATGGATATGGGTTTTCATCTTGGCATAAACGGTATAATGTATAAGCTGGATTTAAAAGAGGTGGTTGAAAAAACGCCGCTAAATAGATTACTTCTTGAAACAGATTGTCCTTACCTGGGCAAAGAGAAGCGCAATGAGCCAGTATTTGTAAGGAAAATTGCTAAAGATATTGCCAGAATAAAAGGTATTTCTTTTGAAGAGGTTGTAGAAAATACTACTCAAAACGCTCAAGAATTGTTTGGTATATAAAAAGGGCCTTCTTTTTTTAAGAAAGCCCGGGTTGTTTCATGGGCGATACTTATAATACAGGTCCAAGCAGATATCCTTGATAATAGATATAGCGACAATGACAAAAAATATTATATAGATTGACGCAAGATTTATTACCCCAGCAGTGAATCCCTGCTTTAACCCAGCCCTTAAGCTGAAGATTATAAAAGTTGCAAAACCGCTTCCGAATCCACAGCCCAATAGACCGTACAGTCCCACTGATTCTATGCTCGCGAAAGAGAAGAATACACCAGCTATTAAGCCAAGTGCGATCGTGGTTTTCAGGCCAAATCCGAAAAAGAGTGTTATTATCAGAAAAATTAACCCGAAAACAATCCCTGCGATAAAACCATATAAACCTCCTACCATAAATGTTTCCCATCGGTCGTCTTCTTCTATCCCACTGCAGCACATAGATCCTGTCGTAGTCATTATCTGTCTCCTTAAAACTCGCCTACCTTTATTTTTTAAAGTGCGTACGTTATTTATTTATAGCTTTATCAATTTATTTTGTCAATTCGGCGCTTTTTTTGTATTAAAATTTGTGATAAGATAATAAAATATGAAAGATTATAATCCTGAGAAAATAGAAGAAAAGTGGCAGAAGATTTGGGAGGAGAAGAAGATTTTTAGAGCATTGGATACGTCAAAAAAGCCAAAATACTATGTTTTGGTTGAGTTTCCCTATCCTTCAGGGGAAGGTTTGCATGTCGGCCACTGCAGGAGTTATGTCGGCCTGGACGTAATAGCTCGCAAAAGAAGAATGCAGGGCTTTAACGTATTGTTCCCAATGGGCTGGGATGCTTTTGGTTTGCCAACAGAAAACTATGCTATTAAAACGGGTATCCATCCAGCAGTAGCCACAGAGAAAAACACAGGTAATTTTAAGATTCAGGAAAAGAAGATTGGCCTTTCTTTTGACTGGTCAAGAGAGATTAATACTACAGACCCCTCATATTATAAATGGACTCAGTGGATATTTATTCAGCTTTTTAAAAAAGGATTAGCCTTTAAGGCTAAAATGCCTGTTAACTGGTGTACTTCTTGTAAGATTGGTTTGGCCAATGAAGAGGTTGTTGATAATAAATGCGAGAGGTGCGGAGGCAATGTGATACAGAAAGAAAAAGAACAGTGGATGCTGAAGATTACAGAATATGCAGAAAGATTAATAAATGACTTAGATAAGGTTGATTACCCAGAAAGAGTTAAGATTTCCCAGAGAGAATGGATAGGCAGGTCAAAAGGAGCTGAGATAATATTTAAGGTTCATGAAAAAGGATTGAAAATACCTGTCTTTACTACCAGGCCAGATACTTTATTCGGCTGCACCTATATTGTTCTGGCTCCTGAACATCCTTTAATTGAAAAACTTAAAACTAAGATATTAAATTACAAGCAGGTAGAAAGATATATAGCTTTATCAAAAAAGAAAGTGGAAAAGGAAAGAATGGCAGAAAATAGGGACAAAGCAGGGGTTGAACTGAAAGGAGTCAAGGCCACTAATCCGGTGAATAACAGGAAGATCCCTATTTTTGTTGCAGATTATGTTCTAATGCAATACGGAACAGGAGCTATTATGGCAGTGCCGGCTCACGACCAAAGAGATTTCCTTTTTTCTAAAAAGTATAACCTGCCGATTATAGAGGTTATTCATGCTGCTGGCAAAGAAAAGAAGCCCAGATTGTCCTTTTCTGGAGCAGGTCTAAGGTCTTCTTATGGGGGCGAGGGGATTCTTGTAAACTCTGGCCGTTTTTCTGGCATGAAGTCAGGAGCTGCTAGAGACAGGATTGTGGCATGGCTTGAGGCAAGAGGTTCTGGCAAAAAAAAGATAAACTATAAACTTAGAGACTGGATATTTTCCCGCCAGAGATATTGGGGAGAGCCCATACCAATGGTGTATTGCGAAAAATGTTCTTGGCAGCCAGTTGCTGAAAAAGACCTGCCAGTAGAGCTTCCCAGCGTTAAAACCTACAAACCCACAGACAAAGGAGAGTCTCCTCTGGCCAAAGTTAAGAATTGGTTAGAAGTATCTTGCCCTGAGTGCGGCGGAGCCGCACGAAGGGAGACAGATGTTATGCCTAACTGGGCAGGCTCTAACTGGTATTATTTAAGATATACAGATCCTAATAACAGCAAGAAGTTGGCAGATTCTAAAAAGCTGGAATATTTTTTGCCTGTTGACTGGTATAACGGAGGCATGGAGCATACTACTTTGCATTTGTTGTATTCCAGGTTTATTTACAAGTTTTTGTGGGATATTAAAGCAGTTCCCAAATCTATTGGACCCGAACCCTATGGAAAAAGGACTTCTCACGGAATTATTTTAGGCCCTGGCGGAGTTAAGATGTCTAAATCCAAAGGCAATGTTATAAATCCTAGCGAAATTATCAAAGATGTTGGAGCAGATACTCTAAGAGTTTATGAAATGTTTATGGGCCCTTTTGAGCAAATGATTCCTTGGGATACTAAGGGGGTAAAAGGGGCAAGAAAGTTCTTGGAAAAATCCTGGGGATTGCAAAGAAAAACAGTAAACAGTGAACAAAAAACAGTAAACAAAGAATTAAAAAATCTATTACACACTACTATAAAAAAAGTGGATGAAGATATAGAGAATCTTAAGTTTAACACGGCCGTGTCTTCGCTCATGATTCTTGTTAATAGGCTGGATAAAGAAAAAGAAATATCCTTTGATGTTTATTCTAAGTTCTTAATTCTGTTAAGCCCCTTTGCTCCTCATGTAGCAGAGGAGCTTTGGGAAAGAGCGGGATTTAAGAGCTTGTGCTCAGAGCAGGAGTGGCCTAAGTTCCAGAAAAAGTTTATTAAAGAAGACAAGATTAATTTAATAGTTCAGATTAATGGAAGAGTCAGGGATAAAATAGAGGTTGAACCTGGGTTATCCCAGAAAAAAGCAGAAGGAATAGCTGAAAAGAGCAATAGGGTTATTAAGTATATAAAAAGCAAGAAGATTAAAAAGATTATTTTTATTAAAAATAAGATAGTTAATTTTGTTATTGACTAAATAAAATGGTATTATTAAGATAATGAAGAAAGCCTTTTTGGTTTTATTCCTTATTTTCATTGCCTGGGCTCTTACGGGTTTGGGCTTTTATTATTATTTTGAGAGATTTGAGATAAATATTGAGGACATGAAGGAAATCCCTGAAAAAGAAGAAGAGATTTCTGAGAAGATTCCTTTTGATCCAGAGAGACTAGTATGGACTTTAACTGCAGATCCAGCTCCTTGGCAAAAAAGAGACGCCCATACAGTGGAGGTGTTTAATGATAAGATTTTGTTGATGGGAGGAATAGAAGACGGGGATATAGCCATACCTTATGAGTATCATAATCATTTTTCAGATGTTTGGGAAACTGAGAATGGGGAGAATTGGAACTTGGTTACGGATGAGGCTGAATTCGGTCAGAGAAGAGCTCATGTCTCTTTAATATATGATGGAAAGATATGGGTCTTAGGAGGATGGGAAAAGGGAAACTGGCAATTAATGAATGATGTTTGGTATTCAGAAGACGGGAAAACCTGGAATTTGGCTGTTAATAATGCCAGTTGGAGTCCAAGAAAGGGCCATTCTGCTGTTGTTTTTAATGATAAGATGTATATAATAGGCGGAGTTGATAATAGAGGAGCTTTAAATGATGTTTGGATTTCTGATAATGGTGTTGACTGGGAGCAAGTTACAGACAAAGCTCCATGGACAGCAAGGTATGACTTAACTGCAGCAGTTTTTAATAATAAGATATATTTGGTTGCAGGAGTTGTGCCAGGACTTGAAGGAGAGAAAGATGTCTGGGCTACAGAAAACGGGAAAGACTGGACTTTATTAACCAATGATGTTCCCTGGAAAGGAAGGCATGGGCATTGTTTAGTTGTTTTTCAGAATAGATTATGGATTTTAGCTGGCTGGAGCGGATTAGGGAAAGGATATAATGATGTTTGGTATTCAGAAGATGGAATTAATTGGCAGGAGCTTGCAGGATCTCCTTTTAAGGGAAGGGAAGATCCTGACTGTGCAGTGTATGATGATAAGATATGGATTATGGGGGGAATGTTGACTTCCGGACGCAGGCTAAATGATGTTTGGTATCTGGGTTATTAGTTTTTCCACTAAGTTTACACTTTTAGGTTTTTGATGTAGGTTGTATAATTAGAATATATGGCGATTAAAAGAGTTGTTATCGCAGCAGCAGGCGAGGGCACTCGCATGCTGCATTTAACTACAAATAAATCAAAGCATTTAATCAGGGTCAAGAAAAGACCTTTTTTGGCTTATTTGCTTGATAACTTGTTTTTAGCAGGGTACAGGGAGTTAATTTTGGTTGTCGGCTATAAAGAAGAGCTAGTTGGAAAGTTTTTAAACAGATACAAGCCTCCCTTGAAAAGCTTAAGGCCCAGCCAATACAGCATTAAAATGGTCAGCCAGTATGAGGCTTTGGGTCCTAAAGAGAAGATTTACGGCACGGCCTGTCCTTTAATGGTAGTTAAAGATATTGTTAAGAAAAGTCCTTTCATATATTTGTGCGGAGATAATCTTTATTCTGTTGATGATTTAAAATTAATGAAGAATGGTACAAAGTACTGCTTTGTAGCAGGGATACACAAAAAGAACCCGGAAAAGTACGGAGTTATAATTGAAGAAAACGGGTTTTTGAAAGAAATCGCAGAAAAGCCCAAGAAATTCATGGGTAATTTGGTAAACACAGGCCTGTACAAGTTTACGTCTGATGTTTTCAACAAGCTGGGTAAGATTAAAAAATCCACCAGGGGAGAGTATGAGATTACTGATGTTATAAACTTGCTGGCGAGATGTAAGAAAGTTAAGGTTAAAATAGTAAAGGATTTCTGGATGGACTTTGGCAATCCAGCAGACATTATTCAGTTATCATTGTTTTTGAGGTCTTTTAAGAAGTTTAAAAAGCTTTTCTGGAAAAACAGGAGATTTTATATTATTCCTGCAGGTTCTCCTCAAGCAGTTAACAAGGCAGTAGAGTGTTTGCAAAGAGGCCAGGTTGTTGTTTGTCCTACAGATACAGTTTACGGCTTGTTGGCTGACGTTACCAATGACAAGGCAGTGCAAAGAGTTTTTGATATTAAAAAAAGAGACAAGAAGAAAGCAGTACCTATCTTTGTAAAAAACATAGAAATGGCAAAGAAGTACGCTATAATGGATAAGGACATGCAGATGTTTTTACAAGAGATATGGCCGGGCAAGATTACGGTTGCTTTGACCAGTAAAAAGAAATCAGGATTATCCGAAGTTGTTACAGCTGGCAAGAAAACAATAGGCCTAAGAATTCCAGATTACAAGATTCTTAACCAGATATTGGAAAAGTTTGGAAAGCCCGTAACCGGCACTTCTGCTAATATTTCAGGCAAGTCTTCTACGGTTAAAATAGAAGAAGTTTACAAATATTTTGAAGATGAGCAGCTTAGGCCGGATTTAATCTTAAACGGAGGGAATCTGGTTTGGAGTAATCCTTCAAGTATAATTGATTTTTCTCACGACAAGCCAAAGATAATTCGCAGAGGCAAATAAGCTATGTCTAAAATAGCTAAAAAATACGTAATAGGAGTTGATGGAGGAGGAACCAAGACAACTATTGCTTTGGCTGATTTTGATGGGAATATTATAAAGACTATTAGAACCGGCCCTTCAAGCCCCAGGAATATCGGTATAGCTAAGGCAGTAGAAAATGTTGCCGCAGGGATAGATAAGGTATTTAAAAATAATACTGCTTTCGTTTTTATCGGTCTGCCTAGCGTAGAAGAAGAATATAAGCTAAAAATAAATGAGATAGAGAAAAAGATTACAAAAAGCGTTTCTAATAAAGTAAAGATTAAAGTTGGTTCTGACCAGGCAGTAGCTTTCAGGTCTGGCACTGGTGAGAAGTCGGGGGTAATGGTGATTGCAGGTACTGGTTGTTCAGTCCACGGCTGGAGAGGGGGAAGAGAGTCAAAGGCTTCTGGCTGGGGGTGGCTGGCAGATGAAGGTTCTGCCACTTGGACAGGAATAAAGGTTTTTCAATCTGTTTTAAAAGATATAGATAACAGGGGGCAAAAAACAGATCTGACAAATCTGGTTTTAAAAAAGCTGAGAGTTTCTACTCCAGAAAGATTAATCTCCAAACTTTACAACGATAATTTCTTAAAGATTTTATCGTCTTTGTCTATTATCGCAGATTCAGCTGCAAAACAAGGAGACCAAATAGCTAGAATTATTATGAGAGAGGCTGGAGAGGAGATTGCTTTAGCTGCTGAAACAGTTATAAAAAACCTCGGGTTTAGGAAGAAGAAGTTTCCTTTGGTTTTAGTCGGCAGTATGTTTAAGTCAGATAATTTTAGAAAATCGTTTGAGTTGCATATTAGACAGTCAATTTCAAAAGCTAACATTATTTATCCTAAAGACCCTCCGGTTTTGGGAGCTGTAAAGCTTGCAATTGAAAATATAAAGTAATAAGGTTGAATATATGGAAAAAGACAAAGAGATATTTGATTTAATAGAAAAGGAAACAGAAAGACAGAAGACCAGCTTGGAAATGATTCCTTCTGAAAACCATACTTTGCCTGAAACAAGGGAGGCTTTGGGTTCTCTTTTAACAGATAAGTATGCAGAGGGTTATCCTTCAAAAAGGTATTATGCTGGCCTGGAGTTTTATGACCAAATAGAAGATATTTGTAGAGATAGAGCTAAAAAGTTGTTTGGAGTAGAGCATGCTAACGTTCAACCATATTCTGGCTCTCCTGCCAATCAAGCTGTCTATTTTGCGGTTTTGGATTCGGGAGATACTGTGATGGGAATGTCTTTGCCCCACGGCGGCCACTTGACCCACGGATGGAAAGTTAATTTTTCTGCCAAGTACTATAATTCTGTTCAATACGGGGTAGATAAAGAAACTCATTTAATAAATTATGAAGAGATGGAAAAGCTTGTTAAGGAGAATAAACCGAAGTTAATCTGGGTTGGAGCTACTGCTTATCCCAGGATATTTGACTGGCAAAGGTTTTCTAAAATAGCAGATTCTGTTCAGGCTTACTTGGCAGCTGACATAGCTCACATAGCAGGTTTGATTGCAGCAGGAGTTCATCCAAGTCCGGTTCCTCATGTTCATATAGTCACTACCACTACTCACAAAACCTTAAGAGGGCCCAGAGGAGGAATGATAATGGTTACCAAGAAGGGTCTGGAAAAAGATGAAGACCTTGCTAAAAAGATAGACAAGGCCATATTTCCTGGCCTTCAAGGAGGGCCTCATGAGAATAGCATTGCAGCAATTGCAGTTTGTTTGAAACAGGCCTCAACAACAGAATTTAAAGAGTACGCAAAACAAGTTATTGTTAATGCCAAGGTTTTAGCAGAAGAGCTTTTAAAATATGGTTTCAACTTAATAACCGGAGGAACAGACAACCATTTAATACTAATTGATTTGCAGAACAAAGACATTCTAGGGGCTGAAGCTCAGGAACGGCTGGAAAAAGCTGGTATTACTACTAATAAAAACAGCATTCCTTTTGACCCGAACCCTCCTTTTAAGCCTTCTGGTTTAAGACTGGGAACTCCTGCAATAACTACCAGGGGTATGAAGGAGGAGGAAATGAAAAAGATAGCTTACTGGATAAACCAGGTTATAACAAATGAAAAGAATTGTAAAAAAGTAAGAGAAGAGGTTGCAGGGCTTTGTAAAAAGTTTCCATTACCGAAATAAAAATCAGAAAACTAAATTTTTTATGATACTTGATGGTAAAAAATTAGCAGATAAGATTTTAAATAATCTTGAAAGAGAAATAAAAGAAAAACAGCTAAGATTAAAATTAGCTGTTGTTTTGGTGGGCAAGGATGAGGTTTCTAAAATATATGTTGAGAAAAAGAAACAGGCCTGTCAGAGAGTAGGCATTGGTTTTGAATTGTTTGAGTTTGCGCAAGATATATCAGAAGAGGAGTTAGAAAAACAAGTTAAAGAAATAGGGGAGAGAAGAGATATTTCTGCGGTAGTTGTTCAACTGCCTTTAGCAGATCATATTGATGCAGACAGAATATTAAGTATGATTCCTCAAGAAAAAGATGTAGAGGGTTTTGTTTCAGATATTGATTCTCCAATGGTTTTAGCTGTTCAGGGTCTATTAAAAGAGTATGATCTTTCTTTGGAGAACAAAGATATACTTATTATTGGCAGAGGTAAGCTGGTTGGAAAGCCTATTGCTAAATGGCTGGAGAAAAAAGATATACCTTTTAATATTATTGATAAGTCAGAAAAAGATATTTCATCTTTTACTCAAAAAGCAGATGTTATTATTACAGGAACAGGATCTCCCGAATTAATAAAAGAAGATATGGTAAAGGAAGGAGTAGTAATAATAGATGCTGGAACCTGTAAAATACAAGATAAAATAGTAGGGGATGTAAACTTTGAAAAAGTCTGCAAGAAAGCCAAATGCATTACTCCCTGCATCGGCGGAGTAGGCCCTCTAAACATTGCTTGCTTACTTCAAAATATACTCAAACTAAAAAACTAAGCCTAGTTTAGTTTTAATATGTGCCGAGGGAGGGACTTGAACCCTCAAGGGATTGCTCCCACAGCATTTTGAGTGCTGCGTGTTTGCCAAATTTCACCACCCCGGCGAATGAATTATTTTACCACGTTTTTAACAAAATCGCAATCCTTACTTGAGCATTTTACTTGTTTTCTTTTTGTTGTAATTAGTAAAGATTTGCACTTTGGACAGGTTTCTCCTGTTGGTTTATCCCATAAAGCATAATCACATTTGGGGAAACAGTCGCAACCGTAGAATATCTTTCTCCTTTTAGTTCTTTTTTCTACAATGTTTCCTTGTTTACATTTCGGGCATTTTATATTCAAGTTATTTTCTTCTAGAGATTGTGTGTATCTGCATTTTGGAAAAGCAGAACAGGCATAGAACCTTCCGTATTTACCTATTCTGATTATTAAGTCAGCACCACATTTGGGGCACTTTTTGTCAGTTTCTTTTTCTGTAATATCTTTTTTGTTAACCTCTTCATACTTTTCTTTCAGGTTCTTATCAAAAGGAACATAGAAGTCCTCACAGGTTTTAACATAGTTATCTTTTCCATCTGCGATTTCATCTAATTCATTCTCTAGTTTTGCTGTAAAGTTAACATCAACTATTTTGGGGAAGTGTTCTACCAAGATATTATTTACAACCGTGCCTATTTCTGTTGGCCTGAATCTTTTTTGTTCGTTTTTCTCTATATAATTTCTGGACTGAACTGTTGAAATAATTGGAGCGTAAGTTGAAGGTCTTCCTATGCCGTTCTTTTCCAGCTCCTTTATTAGACTGGCTTCTGTATATCTGGCAGGAGGCTGGGTAAAGTGCTGAGATGGTTTAAGTTCTTTTAAGTCCAGAACTTCTTTTTCTATTAATTCCGGCAGATCGTTTTCTTCGTATTTTAAGGGATAGATTTTTAAAAAACCGTCAAACTTCATTGTCTGACCGGTAGCCCTAAAATCATATTTATCAGCTTTAATGTCAACTGCAGTAGAGTCAAATAAAGCTTCTTTCATTTGGGAAGCAATAAATCTTGCCCAAATTAATTCATAAAGCTTTTGATGATTCTTATCGGTCTTTATGCCCTCTGGCTTTCTTGCTGCATAAGCAGGTCGTATTGCTTCATGGGCTTCTTGGGTTTTTCCTTTTGATTTGTATTTTCTGAAAAACCCTGCCCAGTATTTTTTGCCTAGTTCTTTTTCAATAAAACTTTTAGCAGTAGCTAATGACATTTGAGAAAGGCTAACAGAATCTGTTCGGTGGTAAGTTATGTATCCTTTTTCATAAAGGCCTTGAGCTAATCTCATTGTTATTCTGGCTGGCAGGCGGAATCTTTTCCATGCTTCTTGCTGTAAAGTGCTTGTGGTAAAAGGAGGCAATGGATTCTTTTTCGTTTCTTTCTTTTCAATGTTTTCTACTATATATTCTGCATTCTCTAAATCTTTCAATATCTTGTCTGCTTCTTCTTTGTTTTTTATTTCTGACCTTAGGCCAGCTTCAAACTCTTTTTTATCCTTTTCAAAAAGAGCTGTAATTTTCCAGTATTCCTCGGGTTTAAATTCTTCAATTTCTTTTTCTCTTTCTGCAACTAATCTTACGGCCACTGACTGGACTCTTCCAGCAGATAAACCCCTGGCCACTTTTTTCCATAAAAAGGGAGACAGCTTGTAGCCTACTATCCTGTCTAATATCCTTCTTGCCTGCTGGGAGTCAACTAGTTTCTTGTCTATCTTTCTCGGATTTTTTAACGCCTGTTCAATAGCTGTTTTTGTGATTTCATGGAAAACAATTCTTTTAGGGTCATTAAGTTCCAAGACTTGGGCCAGGTGCCAGGCAATTGATTCTCCCTCTCTGTCTTCATCTGTTGCCAAAATAACCTCTTTAGCTTTCTTAGATGCTTTTTTTAAATCTGCTATAACCTTTTTTGATTTTGCAGGAATAACATATTTTGGTTCAAACTTTTTTTCAATATCAACTCCAAGAGAGCTTTTCGGAAGATCTCTTACATGGCCGAAAGAAGACAAAACTTTGTAGTCTTTGCCTAAAAACCTTTCTATTGTTTTACCCTTGGTTGGGCTTTCAACTATTATTAAGTTCATATTTCATTATATTACCATAAAACATAGCAGAAATTAAAATTATGTCAAAATAGAAGATATGTTGTGTGAAGCCTGGCTTCACACAAATAATTTTCTTAATTCTT
>CAZNBW010000011.1:11596-15643 GCA_964571585.1 uncultured Candidatus Saccharibacteria bacterium
TATGTTGTGTGAAGCCTGGCTTCACACAAATAATTTTCTTAATTCTTTTATTGCTTGTTTTATAGATTCTTTTATGGTTTTTTTGCCTTCTTTGTCAAATTTCTTCAGCACGTATTTTTCAGTATCAAGCATTGATTGTTCGGGTTTTATGCCTATTCTGACGCGAATGAAGTCTTTTGTGCCTAACCCCTTTATTATTGATTCTACTCCTTTATGGCCCGCAGAGCCCCTGTTTTTTGATATCCTTATTTTTCCAAGCTCTAAATCAATATCATCATGGATTATAATTAATTCTTTTCCTTTATAAAAGTTAACTAGGGCAGAAACACACTTGCCAGAGTTATTCATAAATGTTTCTGGCTTAGCCAGTATGATGTTTCCTTTTTCTGACATCTGGGCTTTAAACTTTTCAGACAGCCTAAAATCGGGAAAGTTGTTTTCTTTGGCAAATTCATCTACTGCTTCAAACCCAATATTATGGGGCGTATCATTATACTTTTTTCCTGGATTTCCCAGTCCTACTATTATCATATTTCATTTATTTTAGCACTCAATAAGGGGTATTGCAATTATTTGAATTTTTGCTAGAATAGTGTATAATAATTGAATGAATAACGAGATGGAAGATAATAAAAAACAAATAAAACCCGGTATTAAAAAAGGCCTGGCTTTTGTTATAGAGATTATAAAGATAGCTGTTATTGCAGCTGTTATTGTTATACCCATAAGGTATTATTTATTTCAGCCTTTTTTCGTAAGGGGTCAGTCAATGGATCCCAGTTTTGAGAACGGGGATTATTTAATCATTGATGAAATCAGCTATAGATTCAAAGCCCCTGAAAGGGGAGAGGTTATTGTTTTTAAGTTTCCCTATGATAATTCTCAAAGGTTTATTAAAAGGATAATAGGTCTGCCAGGGGAAACCGTAGAAGTAGCAGGAGGCAATATTATAATCCACCAGGAATCCGGTCCTGTTGTTCTGGATGAGACAGGATATATTAATGATTTTACTGACAGCGATGTTAAAATTCAATTAGCATATAATGAATATTTTGTTATGGGAGATAACAGAGACTCTTCTTTTGACTCAAGGAGATTTGGTCCGATCACAACGAAAGATATAATAGGAAGAGTTGCTTTAAGGGCTTGGCCGTTTAATTCATTATCCGCTTTTGTAAAACCAAGTTATTAATATGGCAAAAAAACTAAAATACCAGAGTCCGACCGGAATGCACGATATTCTTCCAGAAGACCAGAAATATTACAAGAAGATATATGATACAGCTTTTGACATCGCTTCTTTTTATGGTTTTGGCAAGATTGATACTCCAATAGTGGAAAAGGAAGAGCTTTTTTCCAGGGGAATAGGAGGTTCGACAGAAATTGTCCAGAAGCAGATGTATAGCTTAAAAACAAAAGGAGGTGATTCCTTGGTATTAAGGCCTGAATGGACAGCCCCTGTTGTTAGGGCATATTTAGAACACGGTATGCATTCTTGGCCTCAGCCAGTAAAGCTTTGGTATTTTGGGCCTTGTTTTAGATATGAAAGGCCTCAAGCAGATAGGTTTCGTCAGTTTTGGCAGTTTGGCTTTGAAGTGCTGGGCGAAAAGTCAGCTGTTATTGATGCCCAGATAATTCAGATATCATATAATATATTAAAAGAATTAAAGATAAAAGATTTGATTGTTCAGGTTAACAGCATAGGAGACAATCAGTGCAGGCCTTATTATAAAAAGCTGCTTTCTGGCTATTTAAAGTCAAGAGATTCGTCTTTGTGCCCTGATTGTAAAAAGAGAATGAAAGAAAACGTTTTAAGGGTCTTAGACTGCAAAGAAGAAAAATGCCAGCCAATAAAAGCAGACGCGCCTCAGGTATTAGATCACCTTTGCGACGAATGCCATTCTCATTTTAAAGAAGTTTTAGAGTTTTTAGACGAAGCAGAAATTCCCTACAACTTAAACCATGCTCTTGTCAGGGGATTAGATTACTATACAAAGACGGTATTTGAAATATTTTCTTCCACTAAAGAAGGGGGGATGAGTTTAGCTTTAGGCGGTGGAGGAAGATATGACAAACTTGTTAAGCTTTTTGGAGGCAAGGACACTCCAGCTGTGGGCGGAGCTTTCGGGGTTGAGAGAATAGTTAATCTAATGAAACAAGAGGACAGAGAAGAAGAAAAAGAAGAAATCCAGGTATTCTTGGCTCAGCTTGGGGATCTTGCTAAAAGAAAGAGCTTAAAACTTTTGGAAGATTTCAGAAAGACAAAAATCAGGATAGCAGAATCTTTCGGTAGAGATTCTTTAAAAGCCCAGTTAAACAGAGCAGATAAGCTTGGGGCAAAATATGCTTTAATTTTAGGACAAAAAGAATCATTGGAAGGAGTAATTATTGTAAGAGACATGCAGAACGGTAAGCAGGCAGTAGTAAAAATGGATCAGGTTGTGAAGGACATAAAGAAGAAACTTAGAAAATCATGAAAGACTGCATCTTTTGTAAAATAATAAACAAGAAAATGGATTCCGAGATTATTTTTGAGAACGATAATTTTATTGCCATAAAAGATATAAAGCCTAAAGCTCCGATCCATCTCCTTATTATTCCCAAAAAACACATTGAATCCGTAAAGGAAATTAAAGAACAGGATAAAGAATTAATGGGAGAGTTGTTCTTAATCGCTAAAAAAATAGCAGAGGACAAAAACTTGGAAAGCTATAAGTTAAAAGTTCATGTAGGTCGCGAAGCTGGTCAGATAATAGACCATATTCATATGCATTTATTAAGCAAATAATTATGCCATTAGAAATAAAAAAACAAGATAGAGAAACATCCCAAAACTTGGTTAGACGTTTTTCCAGAAGAATGAAGCAGAGCGGTATTTTGCTTTCTGCTAGAAAGTTTCGTTTCTTTGAAAAGAAAAAGAGTAAGCAGATGAAGAAACGGTCCGCTTTAAGAAAGGAAGAATTAAGAAAAGAATACGAAAAAATGGAAAAACTAGGAAAGCAACCCAATGTTAAAGGAAAGTATAAAAGAAGATCTTAAACAGGCAGTAAAGGGAAAAAGAGAAATTGTTTCTTCAACCCTAAGGCTGTTTTTGGCTGCTTTATCTAATAAAGAAAAAGAGAAAAAGTACAAGACAGGCGAGGAAAAATTAACAGAAGAAGAGATTTTAGAAATCGCAGTTTCAGAAGCTAAAAAAAGAAGAGAGTCAATCAAAGAATATGAGAAAGGCGGAAGGCAGGACCTAGCTGATAAGGAAAAGTCAGAACTTGAGGTATTAGCCAAGTATTTGCCAGAACAGCTTTCAGAACAAGAGATAAGAGATATAGTGGCAGAAGCAGTTGAAAAAACAGAAGCTGATGGCATGAAAGATATAGGTAAGGTAATGAGTCAGGCGATGCCAAAACTGAAAGGCAAAGCAGATGGTTCTCAAGTAAGCCAAATTGTAAAACAATTATTATCTCAAAATGATTGAGCTTAATAATTTAACAAAGAGAAAGATAGACGAAAATTTTTTAAAAAGACTTGCAAAAAAAGTCATAAAGAGGGAGAATAAAACAATAGACATTTCAATTGTTTTAGTCGGTAAAAAAAGAATAAGGGATTTAAATAAGAAATATAGGAAAGAAGATAAATTAACAGATGTTTTATCTTTCGGCCAGGGCGTGAACGAAATCGTTATCTGTCCGTCTTTTATTAAAGATAGAAAGGATTTGGCGCAAGTTTTAATTCATGGAGTGCTTCATATATTAGGATATAAGCATTCTGATGAAATGTTTAAAAAGCAAAATAATTATTTGAATAAATTTTATGGCTAAGCCGCGCATTATTACAGGTTTGGATATTGGTACAGGTTTTACTAAAATGCTGGCCATTTCTAAGAAAGCAGGAGATGATGATTTTGAAATAGTGGGGTTTGCTCAAGCCCCTTCTTTAGGAATTAGAAGAGGGGTTGTGATAGATGTTCCTAAAACATCAGCCATAATATCTTCATTGGCCAGCAAGATATCAGAAGATTCTGGTTTTAACATAGAAGGAGTTTACGTTAAT